>CAYSXG010000076.1:0-9750 GCA_964434895.1 uncultured Solibacteraceae bacterium
CCGCTGGAACAGCCCGACAGCGCGCAGCGCGCCGTGAGTGCGGCGCGCGAGATGCCGGCGAGCTTCCGCGAGCTGTCGCGCCCCTGGCCGGAGCGCTACCCGGGGGAAGCCGGTCTCTCCCCCCGCCTCCCGGCCCTGCTTCTCGGGGTGCTGCAGGAGCGGGAGATCCGCAAGGTGGGTTCGGACCGCGCCGTGCGGGTGGACGTGCGCTTCCTGGCGGCCACCCACAAGCCCCTGGAGGAGTGCGTGCGGACGGGCCTCTTCCGCAAGGACCTCTACTTCCGCCTGCAGGGCACGGTGCTCCGCCTGCCCTCCTTGGGGGAAAGGGCCCACGAGCTGCCCTGGCTGCTGCCCCGCCTCTGGGCCCAGGTGGCCCGGGAGGCCCGCCGGGAGCCCCCTCCCCTCTCCCCGGGCCTCGCCCTGGCCCTGGCCCGGCTCCCCTGGCCCGGCAATTTCCGCGAGCTGCGCCATGCCCTCGAAAGGGCCCTCCTCCGCTGCGGCGAGGGCCCCCTCAGGGCCGCCCACTTCCCCGAGCTGGAGGCCCCCGCCGCCGAATCCCGCACCTGGGAGGAGGCCACTCGGGCCTTCCAGCGCCGCCTCCTGCTGGACACCCTGCGCCGGTTCCGATTCAGGGCCGCGGAGGCCGCCGAGGCCCTGGGCCTGGCCCGTCCGGCCCTCTACGCCGCCGCCCGGCGCCTGGGCATCGACCTCCTGGCGGAGCGGGCCCGGGAGGGAAGGGCGACTTCCTCGGATCCTTCCTGAACCGCCCAGGGACCGCCCGGGAAGGCGGGCGGGCTCATACCGCGCACAGGCGGCGGCGGGCCTGGGCCAGGCGTTCACCGAGGGGGCCCTCCAGGCCCTCCACCCGCCCCTTCCCCGAAGGCACCCGCTGGATGGACGCGAAGCCCCGCAGGGCCGGCAGCAATTCCTCGGGGTCCTCCACCAGCACGATGTCCGGGAAGGCCTCCCGGCCCGTGCGCGCCACCACCTGCAGCAGCGCCTGCTCCGCTTCGGGGAGGGTGAGCTGGCCCTCCCTCCCGGCGGCGAAGGGCAGCAGGAGGCCCACGGGATCCCCGGGGGCGAAGGCCTCGAGGTAGGCCAGCACCACCTCAACCCATTCCGCCCCTCGGAAATCCGGCTCGAAAAGGAAGCCCTCCCGTTCCGCCGGCCCCGAAGCGGCCGAGGCCCCGGATCCCGGCCCCACCATGGCCAGGTAGCGGCGGAGGAAACCGGCCTGGTGGACCAGGCCCGCCCCGTCCCGGACCTGGACGTTGCGGGCCATCTCCGCCAGGGGATCCCGGGGCTGGTAGCGCGGGGCCCGCCCCCCCTCGATGGAGGCCAGGGCCTCCCGCAGGGGCGGGGGCAGGTCCCTCTTCCCCCGGGTCAAGGCAGCCACCTCCCGGCGGGCCTCCGAGCGCAGGGGGGCCGGACATCCCCCACCCAGCCACTCCCCCAGCCGCTCCAGCAGGGCCGGCACGGGGCCCACGCCGAAGTACATGAAGGCCTGGGGATCCAGCACCACGTCCAAGGTGGCCCGCACCGCCTCCAGGGCCCCTTCCCGGGTGCCGAGGTCCAAGGCCGGGAAGAGCGCCTCGAAGGGGTGGGCGTTCAGGAAGTCCAGGCAGGCCCGGGCCGAGTCCAGGCCCCCGGCCTCCGGGAACTGGCGGGTGCCCATGGAGGCGTGGACCCGGGTGGTGCAGAGGCGCCGAGGGACGTAGTGGAGGCGGGTACGGGCGGCCATGCGCAGCCACTGGTCCATGTCCTGGGCGTAGCGCAGATCCTCCCTAAAGGGGCCCACCGCCTCGAAGAGGGAGCGGCGGATGCAGACGCTGATGCCGTGGACGTAGTTGCCCCGGAAGAAGGTCACCACCTGGCGCTCCGGCGAAGGCAGGCCCGTGGCCCGGTCCGGCGGCGAAAGGCGCAGCTTGCCCGAGGGCTGCAGGAGCTCCGCGTAGTCGGCGTGGAAGTACTGGGCCTCCGGGTGGAGCCGCATCTCCGAAGCGAAGGTCTCCAGGGCCTCCGGGACCAGCAGGTCGTCGGAGGAGAGCCAGCAGATCCAGGCCCCCCGGGCGTGGCGCAGCGCCTCGTTGAGGGCCGTGGCCACGCCCCCGTTGGCCTTGTGCATCACGCGGATGCGGGGGTCCCGGGCGGCCAGCTGGGCCAACACCCGCCGGGTCCCGTCGATGGAACCGTCGTCCACCACCACCGCCTCCCAGTCCCCGCGGCTCTGGGCCCGCAGGCTGGCCAGGGTGGCGGGCAGGTAGGCGTCCTGGTTGCAGGTGGGCACGAGGATGGTGAAGGTGGGGGCCTCCGCGGGCCCCGGCGGAGGAACCGAGGGCAGGTCTTCCGGCTCCCAGGCCACCGGATCCGCGATGCGGATCACCTTCCGCAGGTAGCGGTCCAGCAGGTCGCTGGCGGGGCTGGGCCCCGCCCCCAGGCTGGCCCGGTAGTGGGCCACCACCGCGGCCACCGGCTCCCGGGGAAGGTAGCGGAGCTCCCCCTCCTGCGCCAGCTTCGCGAAGGCGGCGCGCAGGCCTTCGGGAAGCCCGCCCAGCTGGCGGCTCAGGGGCTGGAAGCTGCGCAGAAGGTCCGCACTCACCTCCTGGGGGCAGTCCTGGCCCAGCCATTCCCCCAGGCGCTCCAGCAGGGCCGGCACGAAGCCCGCGCAGCTGTAGATCCAGGACTGGGGGTTGAGGGCCACCCGCAGGGCGGCCTGGACCGCCAGGGTCGCGTTGGCCGGGTCCCGCAGATCGAGGAAGGGGAAGAGGGCCCCGAAGCGGTTCTTGTTGAGGAAGCCCAGGCAGGCCCGGGCGGAATCGTAGTCCCCGGCCTCCTTGAAGCCCGCGCTGTCCTGGCCCGGGTGCACCCGCGTCACGCAGGGCCGGCGGTCGATGAAGTGCAGCTGGGTCACGGCGCTCATGCGCAGCCACATATCGAAGTCCTGGGCGTAGCGCAGGCTTTCGTCGAAGCAGCCCACCCGATCGAAGAGGGCTTTGGCGATGCAGATGCTGATGCCGTTGACGTAGTTGGAGGTGAAGAAGGAGATGGTCTGCAGCTCTCGGATGGGCAGGTCCTTGCCGCGGCCTTCGGGGATGGGCCTCTTCTCCCCCGTCTCGTCGAAGAGCTGGAAGAAGTTGCTGTAGAAGAACTGGGCCCCGCCGGTGCGCTCGATGGCCTGGGCGAAGATCTCCAGGGCGTCGGGTTCGTAGAGGTCGTCCGAGGAGAGCCAGCAGATCCACTCCCCCTTGGCCTCCCGCAGGGCCCCGTTGAGGGCCGAGGCCACGCCCCCGTTCTCCTGGTGGAAGGCGCGGATGCGGGGGTCCCGGGCCCCGTAGTCCGCCAGCACCTCGGCCGTGTGGTCCCGGGAGCCGTCGTTCATCACCACCGCCTCCCATTCCTGCACGGTCTGGGCGAGCAGGCTGTCCAGGGTGGCCTTCAGGAAGTCGGCCTGGTTGTAGGTGGGCACCAGGATGCTGAAGCGGGGCCGCTCCCGGGTCCAGGTCCGGGCCCAGGGCAGGCCTTCGGGCAGGGGCTCGCCGCCGTGGACCGAGCGGATCATGCGCCCCAGCACGCTGCGGAATCCTACGTAGTTCTCCGAATCCACGGCGCGGTTGTGGCGCTGGGCCAGGGGGCTGCCGGCGTACCAGTGAAGGCCCAGGGTCTCGGGCCTCAGGCAGGAGAGGTCCTCGGATTCGAAGAGGGCCCCGAGGTCCAGATGATCGTAGGCGTAGACCACGCCCATGGGCAGGTTCGTCCACCTCATGAGGGGATGCTGCTGGCGGATGGCGAATTCCGAAGGGTAGAGCCGGTTCATCAGCTGGGAGCCCAGGGACTGGTAGGAGGCGGTATCGAAGCCCTCCTCGCAGCGCTCCGCCAGCTGCCGGAAGAGGGGGTTGCCCGGGGCGGCCAGAAAGAAGCCGATGATGTGCCCGTACTCCTGCAGGCAGAGGGCGGCTTCGAGGTCCCCGTTGCCTTCGTGGTTGCAGTGGAGGTCCGCCATGGGGCGGATGTAGAGGATGTCGATATCGCTGTAGAGGCCCCCCTCCTCCGCCAGGCGGTGCCAGCGGAAGAAGTCCGACTTGTAGGTCTCCGCCGCGGCGGCCACGGCGGGGAAGGCCTCGAAGTCCACCTCGTGGACGTGGAGGCCCGGGAGGCCGAAGAGCTCCCGGGCGTAGTCCCGACCCTGGGCCTGGGCCCCCTCGTAGCTTTCCCCGGTGATCCAGGGGGCCTCGCCGCGATACCCCCGGGTGGGCAGGTACAGGTGGATCTCCCAGTCCGGGTTCAGCTTCCGGAAGGAGGCCACGGAGAGGTAGCGCAGGAAGGAGATGCCCTCGTTGCCCCAATAGAAGTGCGCCTTCTTGGGGATGCGCGAAAGGGACCAAGGCCTGGGGCCGGCGTCCGGGGCCCGGCCCCCGGCGAGCCTCCGGGCCGCCTCCGGCTCCCGGACCAGAAGCTCCAGGAAGCGGGTGAGCTCGGGATGCTCGGGGAAGTAGCGCAGGCCCTTGAGCAACCCGGCCCGAGCCTCCTCCGGCCGCCCTTCCAGCAGGGCCCTCCCGGCCTCCCTCAGCAGGTCCGCCGCCAGGATCTCCCGGACCCCCAAGGCCCGCCTCCCGCCCCTCGCCGTGGATCCCATGGCCCCTCCCATCCGTCTACGCGGTCCCGTGGGCGAAGCGCCGGTGACCCGTGAGGATGCGCACGACGGTGTCGGCCACGTTGTCCCGCAGGTACTCCCGGGGCGCCTCCCAGCGGCGGTCGGGGTTCAGGGCCAGCGCCACGCAGTGGCAGATCCGTTCCACGTCGGCGCCGCTCAGCACGTTGCTGCCGCATTCCAGGGTCTCGGGGCGCTCGGTGACGTCCCGCAGCGTCACGTTGGGCACCTGGAGGAGGGCGCATTCCTCCTGCACCGTGCCGCTATCGCTGAGCACGCAGCGGGCCCGCTTCTCCAAGGAGATGAAGTCGAAGAAGCCGAAGGGTTCCAGGAAGCGCAGGTTCGGATCCTCCTCCCCCAGCCCGAACTGCCCCATGCGCGAGCGCGTGCGGGGGTGGGTGCTGATGATGATCGGCAGGCCGTAGTCCTGCTGGAGCCGCGCGAAGGCCCGGGTGAAGGCCTCCAGGCGCTCCCGCAGGTCCACGTTCTCCGCCCGGTGCAGGGTCGCGAGAAAGTAGCCGCCCGGCCTCAGCCCCAGGCGCTCGAGCACGTTCGAAGCCTCGATGCGGGGGCCATAGTGGCGGATCACCTCCCAGATGGGGTTGCCCGTGACGTAGACCCGATCCCCGGCGATGCCCTCCCGCAGCAGGTTCTGGCGGCTGTTCTCCGTGTAGGGCAGCAGCACGTCGCTGGAATGGTCGATGATGCGCCGGTTCACCTCCTCGGGCACCCGGTCGTCGTAGCAGCGGTTCCCCGCCTCCATGTGGTAGACGGGGATGCCCGAGCGCTTGGCCACCACCGCCGCCAGACCGCTGTTGGTGTCCCCCAGGATGAGGACCCGATCCGGCCGCCACCGGGCGAAGGCCTTCTCCGTCCCTTCGAGGATCTTCCCCGCCTGCTCCCCGAAGCTGCCGGTGGCCTCGAAGGCCTCGTCCGGATCCCGCACCTCCAATTCGCGGAAGAAGACGTCCTTGAGGCTGGGATCGAAGTTCTGGCCCGTGTGGATGAGCCGGTGCTCCGCCACCGCGTCCAGGCGGGGGATGATGCGGGAGAGGCGGATGATCTCCGGCCTCGTGCCGACGATGGTGGCGATCCTCAGGCGCGCCATCCTAGGCTCCTAGGCCAACAGCTCGTTGCCTTCCACCAGCACGGCCTCGCCGGGCATGAGGTGGTGGCGCTTGAGGAGGGCGGCCGTGTCCTCCAGGGAAAGGACCGCGTCCCCGGAGCTGTACTCCTTCTTGAGGGCCGGCTCCGGCTCCCCCAGGGTCTTCAATTCCGGAAGGATGGGCAGGATGCAGTAGTAGTTCCCTCGGGAGATGGTCCGGTGGCATTCCTCTTCGGAGACCAGGATCTCGTCCCGCTTCTCCCCGGGCCGCACCCCCGTGATCTTCGTGGCGATGGGACGATCGCCGATGAGGGCCTTGGCCAGGTTCTCCACCGTGGCCGCCGGGGCCTTGGGGATGTAGGTCTCCCCCCGGTGCCCCTCCCCCAGGGCCGCGAAGACCGTGTCCACCGCGTCGTTGAGGCTGAGGAGGAAGCGGGTCATCAACGGATCCGTCAGGGTCACGGGGCCGCCGTTCTCGATCTGGTCGTGGAAGAGGGGGATGACGCTGCCCCGGGAGGCCAGCACGTTCCCGTAGCGCACGCACACGAAGCGGGTCCGGGGCACGTCCACGTTGGCCGACGTGAAGATGCGCTCCTGCAGCGCCTTGGTCATGCCCATGACGTTCACGGGCTTGCAGGCCTTGTCCGTGCTCACGCCGATGACCGTCTCCACGGGGTAGCCGTGTTCCTTGATGGCCCGCACCAGGTTCACGGGCCCCAGGCAGTTGGTGAGGATGGCCTGCTCCGGGAAGTATTCGCAGGTGGGCACCTGCTTGATGGCCGCGGCGTTGAAGACCACGTCGGCCTCCTTCACCGCCGCGCAGACGTCCGAAAAGTTGCGGACGTCCCCGAGGCGGAAGGAAAGGGCCCGCTGGAAATTCGAGTAGATGTGCTCGTCCGTGCTCACCTTGCGGTTGAGGTAGAAGATGCGCATGGCGTGCTGCTTGGCCTCGTCCCGGGAAAGGACCGTGAGCTTGGCGGGATTGCCCAGTTCCCCGGACAGGATGCGCCGCACCAGCACCTTGCCCAGGGAGCCCGTGCCCCCGGTGATCAGGACCCGTTTGCCTTCTAGCAGCATGAGGCGCTCCCGCGTTCGAGGATCTGTTCGGCCAATTCGTCCAGCATCCGGGCCCAGCCCGGCACGCGGTAGCCCGTCCGCGCCATCAGGGCGCTCCCGTCCAGGCTGCGGTCGCAGCGGAAGGTTTCGTCCGGAAGGATCTCCAGGTCCCGCCGGCCCAGCCGGGCCGCCAGCCCCGCGAGCAGATCGAACTTGCTGATGGGCTCCGAGGCCAGGTGCCACAGGCCCTGCAGATCCCCGTCGTGGATCAGCAGGTGCTCCATGGCCCGGGCCATCTCCGCGGTGGTGAGGCCCGTGTAGAGGGCCCCCCGATAGCCCCGGATGGGGCCCTTTTGAGCCAGGAACCACTCCACCAGGCTGGTCTTCCGGGAGGTCTCGAGGCCGATGATGGAGCTCCGCAGGGTGAGGACTCCGGGGCCCCCCACCTCCCCCAGGTACTTGGTGCGCCCGTAGAGATCCTCGGCATCCGCCGGGTCCTCCTCCCGGTAGCCCCCCCGCCGGCCCGAAAAGACGCAGTCGGTGCTCAGGTGCAGCAGCCGCGCCCCCGCCAGGCGCGCCGCCCGGGCCAGGCGATGGGGCAGGAGGGCGTTGAGCTCCAGGCTAGGGAGGGGGTCCTCGGCCTCGGGCCTCTGCTTGACGAGGCCCACCGCGTTCACCACCGCCTGGGGCCTCGCCTCCTCCAACAGGTCCAGGAGGTCCGGGAGACTCCGAGCGTCGAAACCGAAGCGGTCCCGGGCCCTCGCCCCCTCGTCCAGGTGGGGGTAGGCCGCGGGCCCCTGACGATGGGTGGCCACCACCTCGTGCCGGCCCGCCCAGGAGCGCACCAGCTGGCTGCCCAGCATGCCGTCCCCCCCCAGCACGAGGATCTTCATGGGCGCTCGCGCAGGGCTGGATGACCCGCAGACTCCAGACCTTCGATGGCGCTCGGACGAGGGTACCAACGCGCGGATCGCAGAACTCCTATTACCACCCCGTGGGCACACACCGCATGGCCAACCACTCGAGCATTCATGGACCCTCTGAACCAAACCTTGAAGCCCTACATCCTGAACCTGAAAGGCCCCCTCCGGGTAAGCCAAAAGGAAGGCCCGGCAAAAAAGTCATCACCCTAGCCCTTTAGCAAGGAACGAGCCCCTTCAAACCACTTGCCTTCAAATAGTTGCCGATAAGCCCCCCTGACAAACCAGCCAAACCCCAACCCTCACGCAAGCCAAGTCGGCGACTGTTGAGAAGGGAGATTCGGCAATTCCCTCTCTCCGGCTCCATGCGCAGTCCAATCCCGAGACGACCAAATCTTCTCGAATTCCTTAAGGATGGAGGCCGAAGTTTCTTCGCTAACACCAATGGATTGAAGTTCTCGGGCGAAAGAGAATCGCAAATCATTCTCCTCCGCATGCTCAAGTGACCCTTGATAGAGATTCAAATGAGGGAGTGCATCACAATTAAAAATATAATAGGGGCGAGAATCAAAAACAGGCAGAATAGCTGGACCAGAGGCCGATCCGATATGGAATGCCGAGAAATTGATCAAAGCCAAATCCTGCATAAGGTTTGTATTGAAGTCTTTTGAAAAAACAACATTATCAACACTCCTAAGCCGTTCATCAATTTCTGAAGCAGCACATGTAATGATAAATTTTGCTTTGTACTTTTTGGAGCAGGTCATGAAAAATTCTTTCCAAGCTTCGACATTTGAGTTTCGATGCGCATGAAAATATTGATTATTTCTAATGTTTACAGTTACAGGGATTGTACCAATAGTATTAATTTTAAAAAAATTATTTGCCCATAATTTTAAATTATTATTGAATGAGATTTTAGGGATACTTGAAAACTTGATAAAATGATCTGCTACCATTTTTAGTATGTCATAATACATGTATTTCCCAGCTTTAAGCTGCTCCGAAGAAGGCCATAAATGATATTCTTCTTGATATTTACTTATAAAATTATTATAACTATCGATAGAATCGAAAACAAAAACAGACCCCAGCATGGGATTAAGCTGAACCACGGGAAGGAATGTCATCAAATGAAAATAATGGTTATCTTCGGTCACTAATTTTGACATAATTGGATCCAGGGGCGGCCTGGATGGGTCTGATATAAAGCAGAAATCAATTTTAGTGGCTCCGGACTGTATGGCAGCAACCATGCTTCCGATTATGTAAACCAAGAAATCGCCAATACTGTAGGGTTGGACAGAATAATCTATGACTGCCAATACCCTTTGGGGTTTTCCCCTTGGATTCACTTCTATAGGTTCATGTTTCAATTGGTTAGTTACGCCGAAAAATAGTGATTCTTCGTTAAAATCTGTCATATATTGTTTATTATTTGAATCCAAGGTCACTGCGTGATTAAAATGCTCGATGCACTCCGACGCTCGTCCCTCCTGCCAATAGATCATTCCAAGTTCATGATGGGCATCTGGATGATCGGCATTTGCTTCGATAATTTTTTTCAGCACCATCTCCGCACCATAGAGGTCCCTCTCCTGGCGCAGAACCATAGCAACCTCGAGCAATTCCGGGATCGGTATCACCGACTGGCTCATGTGTTCAGTCCTCCAGCAGATAGCGGTCATCCGTTTGGGCTTTCGCATAGCTCCCCGGCGTCCCGATATCCCGGTGATAGACATCGTTATGAAAGGTCCAGATTTTGCCCAGATGCTCAGGAATGACCTCGGAGCTGAAATCGATCTCGGTTTTTCCGAGCCCTTCAAGAAAAGGGAAGATCGAGGGCTCCAGAATGTACACCGCCCCGTTGGCCAGGCAGCTTGATGGGTGGACGGGTTTTTCTGTGAAAGATCGCACGATACCTTGAGGGTCGAGCGCCAGCACCCCACTGGTTTCGGGATTCGGGCCATCGAAGGTCATCCTCGTCTTTTCGCATTCGGCTTGGCGGGAGGCGTTCCGCC
>CAYSXG010000077.1:0-9716 GCA_964434895.1 uncultured Solibacteraceae bacterium
GCCTGCTGGCCGCAGGGGGGCCGATCCCGGGACAACCATCGCTTCCTCATGGAGCTGCGGGAGGGGCCCGTGAAGGTCGGGGAGGACTACTGCGTGGCCCACGGTAGCCCGGCCAACGAGGACGCCTACCTCCTGCATCCCCGGGATTCCCTCCATGCCTTCGACGCCTTCGAAGGGGACCTGTGCTTCTTCGGCCACACCCATCTTCCCGGCTTCTTCGAGCTGGACCAGCGCCAGCATCGACTGGCCTGGTACGGCCTGGAGCCCGGGGAGTGGTTCCACCTGCGCCCGGGCTGCCGGTACCTGGTGAACCCCGGTTCCATCGGCCAGCCTCGGGACCGGGACTCCCGGCTCTCCTTCATGAGCTTCGATCCGAAGGGGTGGCGCCTCAAGCTCCATCGGCTGGACTACGACCACCGGGGGGCCGCCCGCGCCATCCTTCAGGCGGGGCTGCACCCACACCTGGCCGAGCGGCTGGGATACGGAGTTTGAATGGGCGACGACGTGCAATACCTTTCCCTGGACGAGTTGATGGACCTGGTGCGCCGGGCCCAGGACGCCAAGGCCCCCGTGAGCCTGCGGGGGCACGGCTCCAACCGGCTCCTGGGGGACCTGCACCTGCGGGGCATGGAGGCGGGCCGGGCCCTCCACCTCATGGGCGCCAAGCGGCGGGACCACCTTCCCCAGCCCGGCAGCGCCGTGACGGCGAGCCTCATCATCGGGGACGAGGTGGTCTCCTTCGAGGCGCTCGTGCTGGAGCCCATCGTGGCCAGCGAGGGGGATACCCTCTTCCCGCCCATCCTGCGCATCGGGTGGCCCGCCGATGGGGCCCGCTTCCAGAACCGGAGGGACGTCCGCGTGGCCTCCCCCCTGAATCGAGCCCTGGACGCCACGGTCTGCCTGCCTTCGGGGACCCGCGTTCCGGCCCTCATCCTGAACCTCACGGAAACCGGCATGGGCCTGGCGATGGACGGGGAATTCCGGGAGACCCTCCCCATGCGCGCCCGGGTCGAGGCCACGCTGCCCGGCGGGGGCGACCTGGGCTGCGAGGGCGAGATCCGGAGCCTGACGGTGGTCACGGGGGAGATCCATCCGATCCGGCTGGGGCTCGTGATGCTGGGGCCCCCCACCGAGGCCCTCAAGCGCTTCCTTCAGAACCGCCGCACGGACCTCTCCCAGGACCTCAAGCGGGGCGGGCGCTGAGCCCGGGGGCCGAAAGGGGCCCGGACGGCTACACTGGCTCATGGCCAAACAGATTTCCCTGCGGGTGGACGTCGATACCCTGGAAGGCTCCATCAAGGGCATCCCTGCCCTCCTGCGGATGCTGGACCGCCACCAGATGCGGGCCAGCTTCTACTTCAGCCTCGGCCCCGACAATAGCGGCAAGGCCATCCGGAGGGTGTTCCGCAAGGGCTTCCTGGCCAAGATGCGCCGCACCAGCGCCGGCAAGCTCTACGGCCTGAAGACGATGCTGTACGGCACGCTGCTGCCGGCCCCGGTGATCTGGAAGCGGGCGGCCGCGGAGATGCGCCAGGCCCGGGAGGCGGGCCACGAGGTGGGCATCCATGCCTGGGACCACGTCCAATACCACGACCTGCTGGACCGCAAGTCCCGGAAGTGGCTGGAGGACTGGTACCGTCGGGCCCACGAGGCCTTCTTCGAGGTGTTCGGGGAGAGGGCCAAGGGGGCGGTGAGCCCCGCCTGGCGTTGCAACGACGCCACGCTGGAGATCCAGGACGCCTATGGCCTCGACTACGCCGGCGACTGCCGGGGTTCGGCTCCCTTCTATCCCGTGGTGAAGGGTCGGACCCTGAGCACGCTCCAGGTGCCCACCACCCTGCCGACCCTCGACGAGTTGCTGGGCCTGGACGGCCGCACGGCCGAGCAGGTAAACCGCGAGGTCTGGGCCCAAGTGCGGGAGGACGCCCTGAACGTCTACGCCCTGCACACGGAAGTGGAGGGCGGCGCCCTGCGCGAGACCTTCGACGCCTTCCTGGCCGGCCTGCGGGAGCGGGGGGTGGAGGCGCGCACGCACGCCGACTGGGTCCCCGAACTCAAGGCCGCCCATCCCCCCGCCAAGCCCCTAGCCCGGTCCGAAATCCCCGGACGCGCGGGCTGGGTGAGTTGGGAGGGGTAGGGCGGCCTCGAAGAGGGGGCTTAGCCCCGGACCATGTACTTGAGGCGGTTCACCAGGGAATTCATCAGGGGCATGGCGTCGAAGGGGAGGTTGGCGTCCCCCTGGAGGACGTCGCCCCGACCCACCACGTAGACCCGGATGCCGATCTCGTCGTTCCAGACGTCCCCGTTGCTTCCGCGGTAGGGGCTGTTGGGGACCGGGGCCACGGCGACGATGATCTGGCGGATGGTGCCCTGGGCGATCTGGGTGCGGTTCACGAACTGCAGCTGCTGGCGGAGGGTCTCCATGGTGTGCTCGTCCCGGCAGCGGTAGATCCGGTTCCCTCGGACCCGATCGATCCCCGGGAGGTCCCGGAGCAGGGACCAGTCGCCGCCCTGGAGCGGAACCAGGCCCTCGACGGCCAGGGCCTCGTCGAAGCGGGGGGCCAGGACGGTGGAGGCGTCCTGCTCGTTTCGCGCGCGGACGGAGACCTGGAGGGTGCAGGGGAGGAAGCCGTCCGGGAACTCGACGGGGGTGGAGGCCCCGACACCCTGGGCGCGGTCGCCCTGGACCCTCATGGGGTGAAGCAGCACCGATTCGCGGTCCTTCCCCATGGCCGGGGCGACCAGGGCCAGGGTGCACAGAAGCGCGGAGATCTTACTCATATCGAAGCACCTTCCAGGTTGGGATCCAGCTCCCAGATCCCAGTCTGAGGGAGGCCTTGGTTCCAATGGTGTTAATTGATGTTAAGTTTCGCAAAGGAGCCTTAACACTCCTTAATGGTGTCTTGCGAGGTCGGAATTATCCCTTCGGAATCCGCGCCCAGGCTCCGTCCGGCTGCCTTCGGAGGACCCAGTCGAGGCTCAGGGTCCCGCCGGGCAGAAAGCCCCGGACCTTGCACTGGGCTTCGAGCACGGCCATGCGGAGCCCCTGGGCCTCCACCTCGGGGCGGAAGGCCTCCCAGAGCTCCCCCAGCTCCCCTTCCAGGCCGACGCGGTCCTCGGGTCTTCGGCGGGAGCGATACACCAGCACGGCCGAGGTTTCGCTGGTCTTTTCGAACCTCACCTGGCCGGCCCTGAGGACGAGGTAGCTGCGTCCCGAAGGCAACCGTTTTTCGGTGCCTTCGGGACGGCCGCAGGCGAGCAGGAGGGGAAGGGCGAAGGGAACCAGGCGCCGCAAGTGAGGACTACGCGTGCTTCTGCTTCAGGGTGTCCTTGCCCCCGAACCACTTCTCCCAGTACACCACCACGGGGCTGGCGATGTAGATGGAGGAATAGGTGCCGGTGACGACGCCGACCACCAGGGGGAAGCTGAGATCCCGCAGGGCCGGGCCGCCCCAGAAGAAGAGGCAGAGGGACACGAAGAGCACCGAGGCCGCGGTGAGGATGGTGCGGCTGAGGGTCTGGTTGATGGAATCGTTCACCAGCTGGGTGATGGTGGCCCTCCGGTACTCGGGCTTGTGGCTGTTCTCCCGGATTCGGTCGAAGACCACGATGGTGTCGGCCATGGAGTAGCCGATGAGGATGAGGAAGGAGGCCACCACCGGCACGCTGAACTCGTAGCCGAAGAGGATGAAGAGGCCCAGGGCCATGAGCACGTCGTGCATGAGGGCCACGATGCCGCCGATGGAGAAGCTGAGGGTGAAGCGGAAGATGACGTAGATGAGGATGGCGGCCATGGCCCAGACCACCGCGGTGAGGGTCTTCTGGGTCCACTCGCCCGAGATGGAGGGCGAGAAGCTTTCGTTCTTCAGGACCGCCAGGTTCCCCAGCCGGTACTCCCGCACCAGGCCCTCCTTCAGCTGGGGGTTGAGGTCCCCGGGAAGCTGGTCGAAGCTCGAGAGGGGCGCGAAGCGGCCCCGAGCCTCGGAGATCTTGGAGACCTGGGCCTCGTAGGCGGCGCGGATGGCCGCCTCGTCCCCCTGGACGTTCAGGGGATTGGACTTGATCCACTTGTCCGTGAGGTTGCCCACGGGCTCGGTGTTGAGGCTGGGGCGGGAGTCCGTGGCGGCCTGGGGGTCCAGCCCCTTCAGGATGTCGCGGATCCGGTTGGTCTGGATGGTGGAGTCCTTCTGGTCCTGGCCCTTGCCGGCCTTCACCTTGATGGAGAAGTCGTGCAGGGACTTGTCGGTGTTCGTGTAGGCCACGACCCCCGCGTCCGGAAAGCCGCCCTTCACGAGGGCCGCGCGCACCTGGTCCTGGGGCATGTCACCCCGGAAGCGCACCTTCATGTCGATGCCCCCCGTGAACTGCATGCCCAGCTTCACGCGGCTCTGGGCGCCCCAGGGGCGGGCCAGGAGGCCGCAGACCAGGATGATGCCCCAGGAGATGGCCAGGGCCGTGCCCTTCCACCGCATGAAGTCGAACTTGGCGTTCTTGAAGAAGGCGGTGGATCCGATGGAGATGGTCCTGGCGCCCGGGTGGCGCTCCAGGATCCAGTCGTAGATGTAGCGGCTGATGTAGATGCTGGTGAAAAGCGAGGCCACGACACCCACGGCGAGGGTCACGGCGAAGCCCTTCACCGGGCCGGTGCCGAAGCTGAAGAGCAGGACGGCGGCCACGAGCTGGGTCACGTGGGCGTCCACGATGGTCCAGAAGACCCGGTCGAAGCCCGCCTGGATGGCGCCGGCGATGCTCTTGCCCGCGGACATCTCCTCCTTGATGCGCTCGTAGATGAGGATGTTGGCGTCCACGGCCATGCCCAGGGTGAGGGCGAAGCCCGCGATGCCCGGGAGGGTGAGGGTGGCCCGGAAGGAACCCAGCAGGCCCAGCATCACGACGAGGTTCACCGTGAGCGCCACGAGGGCGTTCATGCCGGACCAGTGGTAGAAGACCAGCATGAAGGCGGCGATGGTGACGAAACCGATGAGGGAGGCGACGACCCCGCTGCGGATGGAGTCGGCGCCCAGGGAGGCGCTGATGGAGCTCTCCTCCAGGAACTTCATGGACGCGCGCATGGAGCCGGACTTCAGCTTCATGGCCAGGTCGTCGGCCTCCGGGGCGGAGAAGGACCCGGAGATGCGCACGGCCCCGCCGTAGATCTTCTCCCGCGCGCTGACCACGCTGACGATCTTGCGGTCCAGCACGAAGGCGAAGAGGCGGTTTTCGTTGGCGGCGATCTCCGTGACGTGGGCGTTGGCCTCGGCCCCGGCCTTGTCGAGGGTGAAGTTCACCTCCGAGGCGTCGGTCTGGGGATTCTGGGAGCGGTGGGCGTCGGTGATGCTCGAACCGTCGAACTGCACCTTGCCTTCCAGCAGGAACCAGCGGCGGATCACGGGCTCGGCGTTCTTGGCGCGGACCGGGGCCTTGCCGTCCGCCGCCTTGATCTCGTTGACGGGCTCCGGGAAGAGCTCGGCGCCCTCGGGCAGCTGTCCCTTGAAGGCCGCCAGGGCCTGCTCGCGGCTGGGATAGCCCCCGGGGCTGCTCTCCTTCTGCAGGAGGCGCAGCTCCAGGCGGCCCGGGGTGGAGAGCAGGCCCTTGATCCGCTCCCGCTCCGCCTCGCCGACGCCGGGCAGCTCCACCACGATGCGGTTGCCTTCGGCGCCGCTGGGGGTGATCTCCGGCTCCGCCACGCCGAACTGGTTGATGCGGTTCTCGATGATCTGCAGGGCCCGCTTGTTGGCGTCGTCCTTGATGGCCTTCTGGTAGGTCTCCTTCTGGGTCAGGGTGACGAGGCCTCCCTGGAACTGGGCGGTGTAGCCCGTGAAGGTGTCGAGGATCTTCTCGGCGGCGGGCTTCTGGTCCGCGGGGACGCCCTCCACCTTGAGGGCCATGCCCTCCATACGCACCGCCGCCGCGGGGAAGCCCTTCTCCCGCAGCCGCTCCTGGATGCGGTCCCGGTGGTCCTTGAGGTCGAATTCGAGGGCCTCCTGTCCCTGGACTTCCAGCTCGAAGTGGACTCCGCCCTTGAGGTCGAGGCCGAGCTTCACCTTGGAGAGGGGCAGGAAGAACCAGCCGCAACCGAGGCAGATGAGGGCGGTGGTGATCAGTCGCCAGAGGGTCCGCTTGCTCACGGGCGCTCCTTCAGGGAAGGCCTGAGGCGCGGGGCCTCCGGCTCGGGGCCTTGTTCGTTTAGTTCTGGGAGTCGGGTTCGGAGGCGAGGGACACCACGGCCTGGCGCTTGGCCTTCACGATGGTGTTGCCGAGCTTGAGGAAGATGATCTTCGCGTCCTTCTCGTCCACTCGGTCGATGGTGGCGAAGAGGCCGCCGGCCAGCACGACCTCGTCCCCGGACTTCAGCTTCGAAAGCCGCTCCTCCATCTCCTTGCGGGCCTTGTTCTGGGGCCGGATGAGCAGGAAGTAGAAGAGGGCGCCCATGATGAGGAGCAGCGGGAGCTGGGTGATCATGGGGCTCGGGCTTTGGGCGGCTTGAAGAAGGGCGAAGGACATCAGGGCTCCTCGTGGTTCCAGGTCTCCCGGGTCTGTCGGGCGAAGGCCGGAAAGCTGTTATCCAGCAAGGCCTGACGCGCAGAGCGGGTAAGCCCGACAGTATAACTCAGGTTGTGGATGCTGTTGAGCGTGGATGCCAGCAGCTCCCCGGCCTTGAAGAGGTGGTGCAGGTAGGCCCGGGAAAAGGTCCGGCAGGTGTAGCAGCCGCAGTCGGGGTCCGGCGGGAGGTCCGCCTCCCGATGCCGGGCGTTCTTGATATTGAGCCGGCCCCGGGACGTGAGCAGCCGCCCGTGCCGCGCCTCCCGGGTCGGCAGGACGCAGTCGAAGAGGTCCACTCCCTGCTCGACGCCGAAGAGCAAGTCCTCGGGGGTGCCCACGCCCATGAGGTAGCGGGGGCAGGCCGCCGGCAGCTCCCGCACGAATTCCGCGAGGGTGGCGTTCATCTCGGGCTTGGGTTCACCGACGCTGAGCCCCCCCACCGCGAAGCCCTGGAAGGGGGTGCGCTCGTGGATCTCCAGGATTTCCGCCAAGTGGCGGCGGCGCAGGTCCAGGTGGGTGCCCCCCTGGTTGATGGCGAAGAGTCCCTGGTGGTCCTGGAGTGGGGCCTCCCTGCAGCGCCGGGGCAACCGGGTGGTGCGGGCCATGGAGGCCTCCAGCCTGTCCCGATCCATGCGTCCGTGGGGGCATTCGTCCAGGGCCATGACGATGTCGGAGCCCAGGTTCCGCTGGATCTCCATGCTCCGCTCGGGGCTGAGGAACTGGGGGGACCCGTCCACGTGGCTCTGGAAGGCCACCCCCTCCTCGGTGATCTTCCGCAGGGAGGCCAGGCTGAAGACCTGGAAGCCGCCGGAGTCCGTCAGGATGGGCCCCTGCCAGGACATGAATCTGTGAAGTCCCCCCAGCTTTGCCACGAGGGCGTCACCGGGCCGGAGCCCCAGGTGGTAGGTGTTGCCGAGGATGACCTGGGGGCCGATCTCCAGCAATTGGGCGGGGGTGACGCCCTTGACGGTGCCCTGGGTTCCCACGGGCATGAAGGCGGGGGTGTGCACGGTGCCGTGGGCCGTATCGAAGCGGCCCGCCCGCCCTGGACGGTCCGTGTCGGAGGCCTCGAGCTGGAAAATGAAGGTGGGGGTCGATGACATGGTTGTGACAAATCCTCGAAGAGGGCCGGGGGAAAGTCATGGGCGCGTCATGGATCCCGGGGCCTTGTCATGGCCTTGCGAATTTTGCGGAAAAGCAGCATCCATCAGGGGTTCCGAAGGGGAACTGACCTTGACGGGCCCCGGGTCCCTTGTCATCTTAGCCGCTGGGCCCGCCCCAGATCTTTATCCTCAACTTTCCGAGCCGGACCGGCTTTGAGCCGGTCCGGCTCTTGACGTTCACCCCGGATCTTCGAAGGGAGCAGCATGAGTCAAGATCCCCATCAGACCCCGCCGGCCAAGGCAGCGACCTTGGAGGACGAGGTCTACAAGTCCTCCCTCGTCACAGGCAACGAGCAGATTCGGCGCGGCAATCCCATGGTGACCGTACCGCTCACCGTCCTGACTTGGGGCATTTTCGGGGGGGGCGCCGTCTACCTGGCGGCGACCCAGACCGAGATCGGCAAGAAGCTGGTCAGTCAGGCCGTGAACCTCGCGGAGGTCGCGGATGCCGCGCCGCCTCCGCCGCCGCCTCCCCCGCCTCCTCCCCCGCCGCCGCCCCCTTCGGGCGGGGCCTCCAAGCCCGTGGAGAAGGAGCCGGAGGTGCCCATCGACCCCAAGCAGGAGGTGGTGCCCGAGACCCCCAAGGAACTCCCTAAGGAGGACCGTTCCGGCCAGGCCGGCGGCGCCGCGGGAGGCGTCGAGGGCGGTGTCGTCGGCGGCGACGCCAAGTACGGCGTCAAGGGCGGCGTGCTGGGCGGCGTGCCCGGCGGCGTCGTCGGGGGCGTGGTCGGCGGCACCGGCAAGGTGGTGGACTTCGACTTCAGCAACGTGAAGATCAAGTACCAGCCCCCGGCGCCCCCCTATCCCCCCCTCGCGAAGATCGCCCGCATCCAGGGCACGGTCATCGTCGAGATCACCATCGGCCCGGACGGCGTCCCCTCCCAGGCCAAGGCCCTGGAGGGCCCGGTCCAGCTCCGCGCCACCGCCGAGGACTACGCCATGAAGTGGCGCTTCGAGCCGGCCCTGCTGAACGGCGTGCCCCAGTACGCCCGCTTCAAGCTGAACATGCCCTTCAAACTGAAGTGAGGAGTCCCATGAACCGCAATGCCGTTCTCGGAGCCGGTCTGGCCGCCCTTGTGGTCCTGGCCATCCTCGCCTTCACGGGGGGGAAGCAGGCCGCGCCTGCCCCCGCCCAGGCCCCGGTCCAGCAGGCCCCTCTGCCCACCCTCGACGGCGTGACGGAGAAGCCCGCGGGATCCGGATCCCCGGCCTCCGCTGCTCCTTCCCACCACTGATTCCCGAACCTTCAACCGATCCACCCTCCTTCTAAGGAACGAACATGAACCTCCTCGCTTCCTCCTTTATGAACCTGGCCCTTTCGGAAGGCGGCAACGCCTTCGGTCCCGCGGAGATCTGGCGTTCGGCCACGCTGCCCAACAAGATCATCATTTCCTCCCTGATCATCCTGCTGGCCTACCAGATCTACATCGCCATCGAGCGCTTCGTGATGTACTCCGCCTCCGGCTCCGCCACGGACAAGTTCCTGAAGCTGTTCATGGACACCCTGCGCCGCGGCGACTTCGAGGCCGCCAAGCGCGCCGCCACCACCCACAACAAGTCCCACGTGGCCCTGGTGCTCAAGCACGGCCTGGACATCTTCCAGTACGAGAAGCAGCTGAAGGCCATGAACCCCAACCACGACGTGATCCAGCCCGTGGAGCGCGCCATCGAGCGCGGCGCCGCCGAGGTGCACGAGCTCCTGAAGAAGGGCATGAGCACCCTGGCCACCATCGCCTCCCTGGCCCCCTTCATCGGCCTCCTCGGCACCGTGATCGGCATCATCGCCGTGTTCTCGGACCTGAAGACCAAGGGCGCCGGCGACATCAACGCCCTGGCCGGCTCCATCGGTGAGGCCCTCGCGACCACGGCCCTCGGCCTCATCGTCGCCATTCCCGCCGCCGCCTTTTACAACGTGCTGACCGGCAAGCAGGACATGGTGACCACCAACATCAACAACGCCGCCTCCCAGATGGTGGACGAGTTCATCCGCCGCGAGAGCCAGGCCTAATC
>CAYSXG010000078.1:0-9612 GCA_964434895.1 uncultured Solibacteraceae bacterium
GGGGGATGGGCACGGGCCAGATGAACCTCGGTCAGGGACTCCGGGCGGTCTGGAAGGGGACCGTGCTCGCCATCATCGGCGCCCTGACCCAACTGGGGGCCCAGTACCTCGTGACCGCCGCCACCCAAAAAGTGTTCGGGGCCCAGGCGGCGGCCACCACCGCGGCCTCGGCGGCCGTCGAAGCCCAGGCTTCCCTGACCGCCGGCGCCGCCGGGGCCTGGGAGGCCTACGGCTGGATCCCCTACGTGGGAGCCGGCCTGGCCCTGGCCCAGATCGCGGAGATGGAGGCGTCGGTGGCGGCGGTCCACGCCGCTCCCATCGTCGCCCACGCCGTGGGGGGCCTCATCGACCGGCCCACCCTGGCCCTCATGGGGGAGGCGGGACGGGAGGTGGTGGCCCCCGAACAGGATTTTCGGGACTGGGCGAAGGGCCTCGTGAACCTCGGCGCGAACCTCCAGGCCAACCTCGGCCGAGCCGTGCTGGATGCCCAGGCCTACCAGGCGGCGGGCCAGGGCTATGCGGCGGCGGCGAACCGGGCGGGCCGGGCTTCTCTCGAGGCCGGGGGCACGTTTAGCTCCGGCCTCACCCATAACGATTTCCGCGGAGCCCTCTTCCTCGGAACCAGCGAGGAGGCCCGGCGCCAGTTCGATAGGGCCGTGCGCCAGAGCCAGGACCGATGGGCAAGGGGGAACGCCTGATGCGCCCCATCACCTGCGTCCTCTACCAGTACAGCACGGCCCTCGACATGACCATCGGTTCGCCGGATGACCCCCGCGGTCACGCACCCCGCGCCGCCCGCTACCTCCTGAGCGCCATCCGCAACCGCTTCAAGGAATCGGTGACTTTCACCTACTACGCCAACGGCGTGGACTTCGACGCCCAGTGGACGGCCTTCGGCAACGTTCAGGGCCCTAGGATCCAGGTGCGCCAGGGCAGCATTTCTTCGGGCATGGCGGTGCCCGCTCTGGACGCCTGCATCGCCTATGCCTTCGGAGGGGCGCACACCACCTACAGCTATCAAGCCCCCATTACGATCAGCTACCAGGGGGTCTCGAACGTCAGCTCCTACACGCTCACGGCCGCGTCCAGCGGCACGACCGTGGGCGGCTTCTACACCCCCGGCAACGACATGCCGGTCTACGACGATTCAAGACTTCAGCTCAATAACCTCCAGCTCACCTCCCTCCAGGTGAACGCTACGGGAGAGACCGTCTCCTTCAGCTACGGGCCCGGAGCCCCGACCCCTTCCTACAGCTACACCGTGCCCGGCGGGTCGGCCACTTTCACCAGCACCTTCACACCCACCGTCCTCACCTCCGTGAGCTTCCCGGGGCGCACGGTGCGCCTCGACTGGGCGACCTACCCCTACATGGCGAACAAGTGCAAGCCCAACGAACAGGGCTTCTACCCCATGGGGACCACCTGGACCTCGGGCGTCGTCGGCGTCCACGACCAGGACACCTCCAGCGGCCTGGTGGAGCGCTACACCCAGCACCAGCGCGTGGTGCCCACCGCTACGACCGGGAGCACCTTCACCGACACGATCTTCCAGGCGGACGGGACGGTCAAATTCCTCAAGTTCGTGGAACTGCCCGGGGGATCCATCTACCCCATCGGCGGGCCCGCCGCCTCCGTCGCCGACCAGATCCAGACCCTCGCGTTCCTCAAGCACCTGGTGGCCGAAGAACGCACCTACGCCAACGCCTCCGCCTACTACTCCTACCAGCCCTTCCAGGTGGTGGTGCGGGATCGCTACGACCTCCGCAGCTCCACCAACCCCAGCGCCAGCGCCGGGGCTACGTCCGTGCCCTATCCCACGCGAACCCAGGCCTGGGACCGCGATACGGGGGTGGGCAGCGTCGAGGAATTGACCGCCTGGGATAGCGCCAACTTCGGCTGGCAGAAGAGCCTCAAATACATCCTGGCGAATGGCGCCTCGCCCACCTTCGATCTGCTGGGCCTGGCCCTCAGCTACGGCCAGCCCTACTACCCCACCTTCACCTTCGACCGCAGCACGACGCGCACCTTCGGCTCCGATCCCGCCCACGGGTTCTGGGGCCGAGTGACCTGGCAGCAGACGGCTGGCAGGCCCGCCCTCTCGCGCACCTTCAACGCCTACAACCAGGTCACGCAGGCCTCTGTCGGCGACTACGGCCTGGGCGTGGGCACCTCCTACGCCTACTCCAACGGCAGCCCGCCCCTTCAGTCCGCGACGATGGGGAACACGGGCAACAGCCAGTTCCTGGCGCTATCGGGCCAGGTGGGGGCCTCCTACACCGCCTACGATAGCTACGGCTTTCCCACCCGCATCCAGCCCGCGGGCATGGCCTGGAGCGCGGGCCAGAGTAATGACGCCCTGGGCCGCCCCCAGAGCCAGTCCGACGCCAACGGCGCCACCACGCAGATCGGCTGGGACGGGGCGGGGCGCCTGAACCGCATCGCGCCCCCCGATGGGGACGCGGCCACGAGCATCACCTACAACGATGGCGATCACCTGGGCAGCACCCTCACCCGCAGCGGCCAGAACGGCGCCCAGACCGTGAACCAGACCGCCGAGCAGCGCTACGACGGCTTCGGCCAGCTCACGCTCCTGCGCCGCTATGACGGCAACGGCTCCACCTCCCACAAGGTCTTCGCCTACGATCTCGCCGGCCGCAAGACCTACGAATCGGTGTGGGTCATGGGCTATGGCTGGGACGCCGAAGGCCGGAACCAGAGCTGGACCGGCGGGAAAACCACCTTCGATTACCGGGGCCGGCCCGTTTCCCAGACCGACGCCAACGGCATCGTCACCACCTTCGCCTACAGCGGCTTGACGGTTTCCGCGACGACCGGCCCCAACACCACGACGAAGACCTTCGACGCCCTGGGCCGCCTGGTGAAGGTCACCGACGCCCTCGGCCAGGACACGCTCTACGCCTACGACGACGGCGACCGCATCACGAGCGTCACCCAGTCCGGCAACGGCCTGAGCCAGGTTCGCTCCTGGGTCTACAACTCCCTGGGCTGGGTCACCAGCCTGACGCAGCCCGAAAGCGGCACCACCACCTATGACCAGTTCACGGTGACGGGCAAGCCCCAATCCACGAACTACGCGGGCCGCCAGGTCACCACCTCCTTCGATAGCCTGGTGCGCCCCACCCGCATCACCAGCGCCGACGGCAGCGTGGACCAGGAATTCCGCTACGACGACACCAGCTACGGCCATGGATCCTCCATGGGCAAGCTCTGGTACGCCCGGGACAAGGGCGTGGAGACCGTCTCCACCTTCCGCGCCAACGGGGGCCGTCTCTCGAACCTGATGACCAACGTGTGGACCGGCGGGGCCCTCAACACCGGCACGCTTCTGAGCTTCCCCCAGGACTTCACCTACAACGGCTTCGGCCATCGCCTCAGCGCGGCTTCAGGTCAGGGCGTGACGGAATTCCAAATGGAGGCCGCCAAGGAGCTGGTGCAGGGGGTTTCCTGGAATGGCCAGACGGTGGCCAGCGCCATCCTCGATAGCACCGCCTGGACCCTTACGCAGCTCACCTACGCCAACGGCGCCACCAGCACCTTCTCCTACGGCCCCGACCAGGCCCGGGTGGCCTCCATGTCCCACATGCTGGGCTCCCAGACCCTCGCCGGCTGGAGCTACCAATACGACCCTTCCACGGGCTGGCTTACGGGGGACGGCGAGGACCGCTACGGCTACGACAAGCTGGGCCGGCTCACGTCGGCGACCGTGGTGCGCCACGACGACGCGGGGAACTATTTTGGCTCCGTCACCCAGACGATGGATTACGACGCGTTTGGTAACGCCGCCTCCAGCAGCTTGGGTGGCGCCACGCCCACAGGCGTACCTTGGTGGAACGGAACGAGCTTTTCCTTCAGTAAGTCCGATCCCGCCTTTGCCAAGAACCAGCTCCCGACGAACGGCGCCACGGGCGCGGCCTACGACGCCCAGGGGAACCTCACCCAGATCTACGCCACGCCGAACCAGCCGGGCTCCCTCCAGCGCATGAGCTACGATGCCCTGGGCCGCGTGATCCAGCTGGACGATAGCACCCGGGCCATGACCGAAACCTACGCCTACACGGCGGAGGGCCTACGGACCCTGGTGAGCACGTACAGCGGCACCACGCTGCAAAAGCGGGCCCTGAACCTCTACAACGACGCCCGCCAGCTGGTGAGCCAGTTCGAGACGCCCGCGGGCGCCGCGCCCACGCTGCTCCGGAAGACCCGAGCGGCCCTCATCGGCGGCGGGGGCGGCGATCCCCGCTTGGGCTCGACCCAGGCCTCCCTGGTCCTGCCCACGGGGCCGCTCACGGTGGGCGTGGGCCAGGCGGTGGTCTTCCAGGGCTCCTCCCGCCGCGGGGATTCCTACACCTGGACCTTCGGGGACGGCTTCACGACCTCGGACCTCATCACCTCCCACGCCTACGGCGCCCCCGGCACCTACACCGCCACGCTGACGGCCCGGGACAGCGGCCGGGACTACGGGCCGTTTTCGGGGAGGGTGCGGATCACGGGGGTGCCCGTCCTCATCCGGAATTTCTCCGTGAGCGCCACCAGCGTGAGCGCAGGGGGGTACGTGACCTTCTACTGGTCGGTGCCGGGGGCGAATAGCCTCAGCTTGAACGGCACGAACGTGACGGGCCTGCAAAGCCAATCGATGAGCGTGGGTTCGACCAGGACTTTCACGCTGACGGCCTCCAATGCCTACGGCTCCAGCTCGAGGAGCCTCACGGTCAGCGTGGTACCTTCGCCGCAACTGCCCTGGATCGGCCAGTTCATTCCCAGCCTCACCACGCTGAACGCGGGCCAGGGGTCGGTGCTGAACTGGAACGTCGGCAACGCCACCAGCGTGACCTTGAACGGCGTGCCCGTCACCGCCACCAGCCAGACGGTGTATCCGACGCAAACGACGCAGTACACGCTCAGCGCCACCAACGGCGGCGGCACCGTGAGCCAGGTGGTGACGATCTCCGTGAACCCCACCTACGGCCCCCAGATCCTGGCTTTTGGGGCCAGCACGGCGACGGCCGATTCGGGACAGGCCGTGACCCTCTCCTGGGCGGTGAATGGGGCCGGGAGCGTCTACGTCAACGGCAGCTACGTCTCCGGGAATTCCCTGGTGGTGCGGCCCACGGGCCTGACGAAGTACACCCTCCAGGCCTGGGGGAACGGCACGTCCACCGCCACCATCGTGGTGGCCATGACGCCCCCGGGGGGCCTCACCTGGAAGCGGGATCTCGTCTACATGGGATCGAAGGAAGTGGCGGAGATGGACCCCACGGGCCTCCACGTCACGCAGGTGGATCACCTGGGCAGCCCGCGCTTCGTGACCAACGGTGCCGGCGCGATCGAAGCCCGGCAGAAGTTCCTCCCCTTCGGCGAGACGCTGGAGATGGGCGGGACCTACGCCCTCGGCAAGGGATTCACCGGCCACGAACAGACCGACCCGAGTAGGCTCATCTACATGCAAGGTCGCTACTACACCCCGCAGTATCACCGCTTCCTGAGCCCGGATCCGGCGAGGGATCAGCACTTTGAAGAGACGCAGAGCTGGAATATCTACAGCTACGTTCGCAACAACCCCACCATGCTCACGGACCCGACCGGCATGATCGTGCCGACCTACGGCAACGGCGGCATGATGGTGGACGGGCTCTGGATGCCCTACACGGACATCAGCGGTGGCGGTGGATGTCCAGTGAAGTATGTCGGGCAACCTGCGAACCAGAGCAAGTTGGCCGGTAGCCAGAGTGAAGGACTGTCAGGACCTCCAGGCCAGCTGGACACGCTTGAGGCTCGGACAAAGGCCGCTGCTATTAAAGCAGGGGAGGTTTCATCGCAGCGGGTCGGGAAATTGAACGTCTTTGTCTATGGCGGAAGCACGGAGGACCGAGCAAAAGTCTTGAAAGCGATTAGTGACGTATTTACCAAAAGCTCGCATGGGGCGACAGAACTCCAGGCCCTGGAATCGAGAAAGTTTTTCTTAGGCATGGGCTCTGTAAAACCGTTTGACATTCTTCTAGCCAAGAACCCCATTGGAAGTTATACCTATACCGGTTCACAGGGCCTTGTACTTGACTTAAGGCAAGTTGGGGCATACAGTTATGTATTTAGAGATCCAATCTCTGGATTTTCTCTTCAGCGAATCATTGCTCATGAATTGGGACATGCTGCCATGGGGACAAGTGACGACGGGCCGATGCGAATGAATAATGTAAATAAACATGAGAATGTAATTATGAGAGAGCTTGGAGATACAAATGATCGAGTCACTTACGATTGATGCTAATAAATCACAAAGCAGGTGGGCCATGGCCTCACTGCTATGGGTGCTCTTTTCTCTTGCTGGAGGAGCTTGTAGGTCTAATGATAATAAAGCTAATATCAAACCCGTAATTCGTGTATTTTACGTCCCCATTGGTGCTCAGACACTAACGGCAGTAACAACTGAAAATATTGAAGAACGTGGACAGCAATGCCTTATTGAATCGCAGGCAAAAATTGATCAAATTGGACACTTGTTACTTTCAGGTCATTCACCATTACCTAGTGATAAATTTACAAATACTGGTGTTAGAGTGAAAATATATGAAATAATCAATAAGAATGCTAACTTGATCGCCATTGTCGAAAATGAGGGATACATAAAGCGATTAGATGGTCACGACCAAGTTCTTTCAACGAAGGACCTGGCAGCTCTAAAAAAGCTAATTGAGAGCCAGTGCAAATAGCCGAAATGGCGGAGATGGACCCCACGGGCCTCCACGTCACGCAAGTGGACCACCTCGGAAGCCCGCGCTTCGTGACCAATGGGGCCGGGGCCCTCGAAGCCCGCCAGAAGTTCCTGCCCTTCGGCGAGACCCTGGAGATGAGCGGGAGCTACGGGCTTGGCAAGGGCTTCACCGGCCATGAGCAGACCGACCCGAGTAGGCTTCTGTACATGCAAGCCCGCTACTACAGCCCGCAGTACCACCGCTTCCTGAGCCCCCTTACAAGGCACATAGATTATGGCACACCCTAAACCCAAGAAGTACTGGTTCCCAGCAAAAGAAGAAGGATGGGGCTGGGGATTTCCACAAACCTGGGAAGGATGGTGTACTATGATCATTTTTACGCTTCTAATTATCGTTCCGTTCACACTCTTCAAAAGTGTATTGTGGCCCATGGCGATCGCTCTCTGTTCTACCGGCCTGTTGCTCGCTATTTGCTGGATTAAAGGTGAGCCGCCTAGATGGTCCTAGAATTCAACTCCTTGAATCCCTTTCACCCGCCCAACCGCGTACTAGCCTCAGGTCTATGTCCCGCTTCACCGCCAGTCCAAGACTGCACGTAGCCGCAGGGGTCGTATTCCTGCCACCATCTCGTCTTGACAAAACGATGATTTTTCAATAATTTATAGACCTACCAGCCCCTGGCGAGGGGGAGCATGCGGGTTTTCATTGCCGAAGACGACGAGAACAACCGGGTCTTGCTTCGGCACCACCTCCTCAGCGCTGCCTGCCAGGTGATTGGGGAGGCCGCGAACGGCACCGATGCCATCGCCTGGCTCAAGGCCAACCCCGATGTGGACGCGGCCTTTCTCGACGTGAGGATGCCCGGCGCCAATGCGCTCCAGATTCTCGATGCCTTGGAGCACCCTCCGCTCACGGTCTTCGTGACCGGCGACGACAGTTACGCCGCCCAGGCCTACCAATACGATGTGTTTCAGTATTTGCTGAAGCCCTTCGACCGCTGGGACGTGGTGGCGGTCGTCGCCAAGATTCGCTCCCATCTTCGTGCGCACGGCCTTCGCCCGCTACGAGTCGAGGTCTACCGCGAGCGGGGGACCAAGTTCGTCAACACCGAGCGCATCGCCTACTACGAGGTAGCGCCAGGCGGTACGAAGGAGATCTGGGCCCAGTATGCCTCGGAGCCCACCAGGCTCCGCCTGGTCAAGTTCCGAAGCCTGGGGGACCTGGCGGAGGCCTTCCCTGGGGTGATCCGGATCAGCCGGAGCGTGGCCATCCGTTTGGACTGGGTGCTGGGTGTCGATGAATCCAACGCCCAGGTGATGAGCGGGGGAAGCGAGATCTCCTTGCCCTGCTCCGAGGAGGGCATCCGGAACTTGCGCAAGGCGCTGTACGTCGCCCCGAGCGGTGCTCACAGGAAGCTCGAACACCCCTAAATCGGACTCCGAGGGGGCGTTCACGCCAAAAACGGCCCGTTCACGGCAAAAACTTGCCAAGCCTCATCCCGGCGTGTCTGGATGAGAAGTGAAAGGTGACTCATGCAAGAACTTCGCTTCGAAATCGTCAGAAAGACCCCGAACACCAAGGCTTTTCTTGTGGGCAGCCTCGCCGATGAATCTGGCCAGGCCGTGGCCCAGGGAGAGATCGAGCTGGAAAGGCTGGCCTGGGCCCTGTCGCCCTACTTCCGACTCGACAGCCGCCCCGAGCGGGAGCCCCTGGATCCCGAGGGGAGCATGGACCGGCAACGGGCCGAGGCCTTCCACCGGTAGGCTGCCCCCTCTGTAATGACCAGGCCTGAGCCGCGGTGCGAGCCGGGCGCGAAGATCCCACTCCCCGCGCCACATCATCCGTCCCGGCCCCACGCAGGGCGACACCCGGAGACCCCCCTCGATGAACGCTCCCAGCCCCTCCAGCGAGGCCAAGACCCAGGAGATCGACGGCAATGCACGCATCGACAGAGCCGTGGCAAAGGCGCTCTCCAGCGCGGATCCCGATCTTCGATGGCTTGGAGAGCAAGCGTTGGAGCGGATCTTGGGGGAGTAGTTCCACAGCGGTTCCGATGAAAGGGCTCCCGGACGGGGGCCCATTTCATTGGAACCGTATGGGAACCGAGGGTCTCGATTCTTTCAATTCGCTATTGAAAATAAATGACTTACCAATAGCTCAAAACTCTCTAAATTCTAAGGATTTGCAAAAATACAAACCCCCGAAGTTGTTGAATCTTCGGGGGTTATGGCTGGTGCACCCGACTGGATTCGAACCAGCGACCTTTGGCTTCGGAGGCCAACGCTCTATCCAGCTGAGCTACGGGTACTGGACAGGATCAGTGTGCCACAGTCCGGGGCGGCGCGGTGGGGTTATGCTGGGGGACCTGCGAGGACCCAGCGTGGAATCGGAGCACCCCAAGGGGAACGATCTGTTCCTGGCCATCGATAGCGGAACCCAGAGCGTACGGGCCCTGCTCTTCGATGCGCGGGGGGAGCTGGCGGCCAAGGCGGCGGAGCGCTTCGAGGACTATTCGGCTCCCCAGCCCGGTTGGCTGGAGCACGACGTGGAGGGCTTTTGGGAGGCGGCGGTGCGGGCCTGCCAGCGCCTGTGGGCCTCCGACGGGGACCTGAGGGCCCGGGTGCGGGGTCTGGCGGTGACGACCCAGCGGGGGACCCTGATGGCCGTGGATCGGGAGGGGAGGTCCCTTCGTCCCGCCATCACCTGGCTGGACCAACGGAAGGCCAGCTCCCTTCCTGGGCTGAAACCCTGGTGGACCGCGGCCCTCTGGGCGGCGGGGGGTGGCCGCACGGTGCGCAGCTTACAGCAGTAGGCTGAGATCAACTGGATCGCGCAGCACGATCCGGACGCGCGCGGTGGGCGCGTCGACGCGACGCGGGGA
>CAYSXG010000079.1:0-1599 GCA_964434895.1 uncultured Solibacteraceae bacterium
CCGCTACGCCAGCCTGAAGGGCATCATGGCCGCCAAGAAGAAGACCATCGAGGAGATCGAGATCGCCGCCCCGACGGGCCTCCTGTCCGTGTCCGCCCTGAGCCTCCCCCCCGCCCGGCCCGAGGGCCGCAAGCTCGAAGGCGAAGCCGCCTCCGTGGCCTCCTCCCTCCTGGGTCTCCTCAAGGACGAGGCGAAGGTCCTCTAGCCATCCCCCGACGACGTCAACACGCGAATTGGAAGGAACGACCATGATCCTGGTTTTCTGTGAACTGAAGGACGGCAAGCTCCGCAAGCCCAGCGCCGAGGCCCTCTCCGAAGGGCGGCGCCTGGCGGACGCCAGCGGCAAGGCCCTCGGGGCCCTCTTCGTGGGCGCCTCCGCCGAGGGATCCGCCGACGCCGCCCGCTACGGGGCGGACGCCATCCTCACCGTCACCGCCCCCCAGCTGGCCTCCTACTCCAGCGACGCCTTCGCCGTGGCCGCAGCCGAGGCCGTCCGGGCCAAGGGCGCCACGGTGCTGCTCGCCGCCGCCACCGCCATGGGCAAGGACGTGGCCCCCCGGGTGGCCGCCCGCCTCGGCGCCGGCTACGCCTCGGACGTCACCGAGCTCTCCATGGCGGGGGGCGGCCTGCGGGCCGTGCGCCCCGTCTACGCCGGCAAGGCCTTGGCCACCACCACCTTCTCCAGCGAGGTCCAGGTGGCCACCACCCGGCCCAACGTCTTCGCCGCCGCCGAAAAGGCCGGCGCCGGCGTCGTCGAGGCCCAGCCCGCCCCCGCCGGGGACTTCAAGGCGGTGGTCAAGGAGATCCTGGCCAAGGCCAGCGGCAAGCCCGACCTCACCGAGGCCAACGTCATCGTTTCCGGGGGCCGCGGCATGAAGGACGGCGCCAACTTCCGCATCCTGGAGGACCTGGCGGACGCCCTGGGCGGCGTCGTGGGCGCCTCCCGGGCCGCCGTGGACGCGGGCTGGGGCCTCTCCCACTCCATGCAGGTGGGCCAGACCGGCAAGGTCGTCTCCCCCACCCTCTACATCGCCTGCGGCATCAGCGGGGCCATCCAGCACCTGGCGGGCATGAGCTCTTCGAAGATCATCGTCGCCATCAACAAGGACCCCGAGGCCCCCATCTTCAAGATCGCCAACTACGGCATCGTCGGGGACCTCTTCGAAGTGGTTCCCGAACTGACCAAGGCCGCTAAGAGCATGGGACTCGGACACCACTAAGCCCGACGCTGCCTTGCCCCCTGCGCCCGGCGAAAGCCGGGCGCTTTCGTTCAGGCCTCGGCGTTCGCGGGCCGGACCTGGTTCCAGGCCTTCACCTTCAGGAAGTTGTCCTGGGTGATCCGTCCCTCGAAGAGGTGGCTGTTCCAGCGGATCAGGCAGAGGACCGTCTTGCTTCCGGGCTTGGGGTCGTCGGTCACGAGCTTGAGGCCCCCCTTGGGCACGGCCTCCATGCGGCTGCCGTCGTGGAAGACCACCACCGCGTATTCCGGGCCGAAGCCGATGCGCCACACCCCGTGGACCTCCGTGTCCAGCTGGAGGTACATCCTCCACCGACCCGGGGTGGCGGGAACGCTCCGGAACACCCGCCACGCCGCCGCCC
>CAYSXG010000079.1:1609-9507 GCA_964434895.1 uncultured Solibacteraceae bacterium
AACGAGCCCCGGGGTTTGTGGCCGCCCCAGGTGCCCACGATGTCCAGGCCGCCGCCCCCGCTCACGTCGACGGCGACGGCCAGCTGCAGGTGCGGCCCGGGTGCGTGCTTCTCCCAGATGGCGCGGCCCGTGCGAGCGTCGTAAGGGGCGTAGCGGTCGCCCTCCGGCCACTTCGCCGGCGGGTCAGGCCCCCCCTCGGTGATCATCCACCCGAGGCCCGGGGTGGCGGGAACGCTCCGGAACTCGGCCCAGGCCGCCTCCATGGAGGGCTCGTAGGACTGGGCCTGGGCCACGAGGCCGGCCACCTCCCCCACGGCAGCGGTGGGGACCGGATCGGCCAGGACGCGGGCGATCTCCGGGTAGAGGGCGATGCGGCGGACCCAGTGGGGGAACTGGAGGACCAGGTAGGTGCCCGGCACCAGCAGGCCCACCCAGGGAAGGATCATGCCCAGGGCCGGGAAGTCCTTCACGGGGAAGGGGTCCGCCCTCCACAGCTCCATGAACACGACGAAGCCCAGCAGCAGGCCGTTCACCAGATAGGCGGCCAGGGCCATGCGGTAGACCATCAGGTTGCCCGCGGGCAGGATCCGGCGAAGGAACCAGGGCAGCAGGATCAGGGCCGCGCAGAGCCCCCCGACCCATCGGAGGTTCGTGGTGTGGGGCCAGGCGTAGACCACCGCCCCCACCAGGAGCAGGGCCACGAATCCGGCCAGGGGGGCGCGCTCCACCTCCCTGCGCGCGCGCAGGTAGTCCGCGGCGATTCGGGCTGCGTCGTAGGTCAGCATGGGAGTCCAAAGGGCATCCTACACCGGCTCGAAACCCTCGCTCCGAAGAAATTCCCGCGCGTCCTCCAGGTCCCCGAAGCGGGCGATCACCGTGCTCCCTTCCCGGACGTCCCCGTCCGCCGCGTCCAGGGCGGAGGGCCCCTCCCGGACGACGCAGGCCCCGCCGATCTCGTCGAGCCCCAGCTGCACGAGCTCCCACACCACGCCGTGATCGTCCTGCCAGGGCTCCACGCGCAGGTTCATCGGATCAGGCCCCGGGCCCGCCCGGCGAAGCGAGGAAGCGGTCCCACCCGAAGGGCCTCAGGCATGCTCGAAGAACATCACCACCATGCCGAAACCCACGCGGTCGCCGGTGTGCAGCTCCCGGGCGTCCCCGGTCTGGAGCCGCTCGCCCTTGACGTAGGTCCCGTTGGTGACGCCCTGCTCCTCCACCAGGAAGTAGCGGCCGTGTTCGCAAAGGATGCGGGAGTGGCGCCGGGAGACGCTGAGGTTGGGGTCCTCCTCGGTCAGGTCCACGTCCGGGTGGATGCCCGTGGAGGGGTCGAAGCGACCGATGAGGGCCCCGTGGGAGAGGATGGCGTACTTCTTCCCGCTGATGACCGACACCAGGGAGGCCTGCTGCTGGGCCCGCACGCGGTGGCTGGTGCGCGAGGAGTCCATCCCCTCGATCTTCGCCCCCAGCTCCCGGTTCCGCTGGGCGAGGCGCTGCATCATCTTGACGCTCACCTCCGGGTTCTGGCGGATCATCTTGAGGAAGGTCCCGCGGGTGATGGCGATGAGCTCGGAATCCTCCAGGGCCACGGCCGTATGGGGGCGCGGCACCGACTCCAGCAGGCTGCCCTCCCCGAAGAACTCTCCCTTGGCCAGCTCCTCGATCCAGTCGCCCTTGGGCTCCGCCCCGGCGTAGACCCGGATCTTGCCCGCGAGGATGACGTACATCTGCTGGGCCATCTCGTTCTTGCGGTAGATGACCTCCCCCTCGCGGAAGCGGAGCTTACTCTGCTCGATGAAGCTGGAATCGGCCATGGAGTCGTTCCGGGGGAGTGTCACCACCTTACCCGGGGCCCGCCACGGGAGGGAAGGGCCTACTGAAGCGAAATCGGGGGGGCGTTCCAGGCCAGGGGGGCCGCGAATAGGCCCTCCAGGAGCTCCCGGAGCAGGTCCGCCTCCGCAGGGCAGAACCCATCGAATTGCGCGCAGTCCAGGTCCAAGACCGCGCGCAGGATCCCCTCCCCGTCCCGCACGGGAATCACCAGCTCGCTGCGGGTGGCGTCGTCGCAGGCGATGTGGTCCGGGAACTGGTGGACGTCGGGCACCAGCTGGACCTCGCCGCTCCGGGCGCAGGCCCCGCAGACCCCCCGCTCGAAGGGGATGCGCAGGCAGCCCATGGCGCCCTGGTAGGGCCCCACCGCCAGTTCCCGCTCCGCCACCCGCCGATAGAAGCCGCACCAACTGGCCTGGGGAAGGGTCTGCCACAGCAGGCAGGCGAGGGTGGCCATGACGGCCACGGGATCCTCCTCCCCCTCCACCGCGGCCCGGATCTGGGGAAGGGCCTCCTGGAGCCGGGCCACCCGTTCTGCCTCGGGCAGCAGGGTGCCCCGGGCAAGGTGCGCGAGAAGGATGCCTTCGGACATGGCACCAGGCTACTGCACCCGGCTGCGGGCCTCCATGCGCCTTTTCGCCCCGGACCCGCTAGCCTCAAAGGATGTCCCTGCTCCGCTGGCTCGCCGCCCCCCTGGCCCCGCTCTATGGGGGCGTGGTGAGGGCCCGCAACGCCGCCTTCGACGCCCATCCCGAGCGGGCGACGCGGGTGGGGGCCCCGGTGATCTCCATCGGCAACCTCACCGTCGGCGGCACCGGCAAGACCCCCGTCACCCTCTTCCTGGCCCAGGCCCTGGAGGCCCGGGGCTGGCCCGGCGCCATCCTCTCCCGGGGCTACGGGGGCCGCCGGGCCCAGGATCCCATGGACGTGGGACCGGAGACGGACCCGCGCCTTTGCGGGGACGAGCCGGCCCTCATGGCACGACGCATGGGGCCCGGCCGCGTGGTGGTGGCCCGGGCGCGGCTCCAGGGGGCCCTCCGGGCCCTGGCCTCCCGGCCCGCGCCTCGCCTCCTGCTGCTGGACGACGGATTCCAGCACCGGGCCCTCCACCGGGACCTGGACCTGCTGCTCCTGGACGGGGTGAGGCGCTGGGGCAACGGACGCATGCTGCCCCTGGGGAACCTGCGCGAACCCCAGGCCTCCGCCGCCCGGGCCCACGCCCTGGTCGTGACCCGGGGCAGCCGCGCCCCCCGGGTGGACATCGAGGCCTGGTGGGCCCGCTGGGGCGGCGGCGGCCCCATCTTCTGGGTGGATTTCCGCATCGAGGCCCTGCGTTCTTGGCCCGGGGGGGAACTGCTGCCCCTGCCCCCGGAACCGGGCCCTTCGACCCCCTTCTACGCTTTCTGCGGTCTGGGGAACCCGGAGGCCTTCTTCGCGGACCTCCTGGTGGCGGGCCTTTCCTGGGTGGGTACCCGGGCCTACCGGGATCACCAGGCCCTCTCGCCCAGGCACCTCCTGCTCCTTCAGGAAGAGGCCCGGGCCGCCGGGGCCGGGGCCCTGGTCTGCACCGAAAAAGACGCCGTCAAGCTGGGCCCCGCCCACGCCGCCCTTTCCTCCCTGCCCCTCTGGGTGGCCCAGCAGAGCCTGGAAGGGGGCGAAGGCCTGGTGGACTGGGTCGAGGGCTTCCTGAACTCGCGTTCGTGATCAGCGCTTGCGCTCGATGTCCAGGCGGTAGGGGTGCCCGGCGCTGCCGTAGAGGAGCACCCGGACGGCGTAGGGCTGGGGCGTCTCGTTGCGGACGCTGAGGCGGCTGCGCCTCATCCCCGTGGGGGGCAGGTTGGCCTTGCGGATGGCCGCGCTCATGCCGTCCACGACGGTGGGCTTGAGCACGCGCATGATGATCGCGTTGCCCTCGGCCTTCAGCCGGAGGTTGAGGAGTTCCTTGGGCTCCAGCAGGAATTCGTAGACCCGGAGGGCATTGGTCGTTTCGGAGTCCATGTCCCCCATACCCGAGACGATCTTTTCCCCGGTCTGCGCGCTGACGGTCGTGCGGACGCCCGTATCCCTCGACACGCTGGTCTCCGTGGCCAGCATCCCGTCCGGGCGCAGGCTCGCCTCCTCCACGAACTTCATCTCCGGCGGCACCACCACCGGCTGCCTCGGATCCTCCTGCTTCGGGGCGGGTTGGGGAGCCTGGCAGAGGACGGGAGGGACGAGGAGCAGCGGGAGCATCGAGACACCATCAGGAGAGGAGCGCGGGAGTGGGGCGGCCGAGCCGTCGCGGGCCTCCGGCTATTTTAGGGCGGGAGGCAAAGGCAGGGCAAACGCTCCGGATCGTGAGGCGCCTCATTCCGCAGCCTTCCGCGGGGCCCCGGGACGCAGCTCCGCCCCCGCCTTTTCCAGGCGCTGCTCGGTGCCCCGGAGCACCTCCCCCTGCTGGGTGGAGTCGTCCACCAGGGTGGGGGTGATGAAGATGGCCAGTTCCGTGTGGGTCTTGGTCTTCTCCTTCTTGTTGAAGAGGGCCCCGAGCCAGGGCACGCGGCGCAGCCAGGGCACGCCGCGGTCGTCCAGCCCCTCCTTGGTCTTGATGATGCCCGCGAGCACGAGGGTCTCCCCGCTCCTCATGCGCACCACCGTGTCCAGGTCCCGGCGATCCACCACCGGCAGGCTGGCCGAGGCCCCGTTCCCGCCGGTCACGCTGAAGGTTCGCACGCTGGCGATCTCGGAGACGCTGGGGTTCACCGCCAGGGTGATGCTGCCGTCCTCCCCCACCTGGGGCTGGATGTCCAGGACGATGCCCACGGGCACCACCACGGGCGTGATCTGGATGGTGCTGGCGATGACGCCGCTGGTGGCGGTCTGCTGGCTGTTCTGCAGGAAGAAGGCCTCCTCCCGCACCACCCGCAGGATGGCCTTCTGGTTGTTGAGGGCCGACAGGCGCGGCGCGCTGAGCACCTGCAGGCGCCCCTCCCGGGCCAGGGCGCTCAGGACGGCGCTGATGCGGGCCCCGTTCACCACCAGCTTGAAGAGGCCGTTGCCCCCCGTGAGGTTGGAATTGAGGGTGTCCCCCGTATCCCACCGCGCCGTCACGTCGGTGCCGGTCCCGCCGTTGGCCGCCCCGGCGTGGATGACCCCGTTCCAGTCCACGCCCACCTGGCTATCGTTGCCCAGGGTCACTTCCACGATGCGGGCCTCCAGGATCACCTGGCGCTGGACCCGCCGGCGCATCTGCTCCAGGTAGGCCGCCACCCGCTTGTGGGTGCCGGGGTCCGCCCCCACCACCACCAACCCGGAATCCGGCTGGATGACGAGGCTCTTGCCGTCCTTGGAGATGCCCCGGGAGGAGGGTCCGCCGGGCCCGGAGGTGGTGCCGGAACCGCCCCCGGACGAAGTGGAGGCGGCGCCCCTGAGCTCCAGGGGCTCCCCGAAGACCAGGGTGGCCAGGCCCAGTTCCAGCTCCTGCCAGGGGTCGTAGGCGTTGCCCGACTGGAGGCTGGAGGTGTAGGCCGAACTGTTGCCGCTCTGGCCCCCCTGGCCGCCCCCACCGGCCCCGGCCCCGCCGCCCGCGGCTCCCCCTCCGCCCGACGCGCCCCCCTGGCCCCCGCCCCCTCCGGTGGACTGGATCAGCTGCCCTGAGGAATTCACCTGGAAGAGCTTGGAACCCACCCGCCTCATGGCCAGGTGGTCCACCTCGTAGAAGCGCAGCCCGCCGTCCCCCCGATGGACGTGGATGGTCCGGCCCACGCGAGTATGGGCCAGGCCCAAGCCTGGCAGGATGCTCTCCAGGATCTCGTCCAGGGTGACGGCCTTGAGGTCCAGGCCCTTCACCCGGGTATCCAGGCCCGGCTCGAAGCTGAGGTTGATGTCCGTGCCCTCGGTGGCGGCCCGCAGGATGTCCCGGAGATCCGCGTCCCGCACCGAGAGGGTGATCCGGACGGGCTCCTGGGAGGCCCCTGGCCGGGCCGGCAGCAGCAGGAGGACCGGCAGCAGGCCAGTCGCGAAGGAGCTGTTCACGGGACCTCCGAAGAAGGGGACGAGGACCGGGCCTTCACGGGGTTCGCCCACCGGCGCACCACGCCGCCGGGCCCCCGCATCTCCACCATGTCGAGCGAGATCTTCTGGACCACCCAGCCCCCCGGAAGCTGCTGCCCTTCGCGCACGGGACTGCCCTGGATCCAGGCCACCGGGCCCAGGGCCGAACGCCCCACGAAGTCCAGCTCCGGGGGCGGCGGAGGGGCCACCGGGGCCGCGACCGCCGCCCGGGCCGCTGGTGCCGCTTGGACGAGGCGGGGGAGGTGGGCCGGGGAGGGCACGGGAGGCGCCGCCGTCGCCGGGGAGGCGCGAAGGGCCGGAGGAATGGTGTCCGCCCCCCGCACCAGGAAGGCCTCCTTCTGGTTCAGGCCCGCCCAGGGGGTCTCGAGGGGACGCAGATCCGCCCACAGCTCCTCCGAAGCCGCGCCGGGCGGGCGGTTCGGGGGAGTCGGGGCCGGAGGGGTCGGCGCGGAAGGGGGGGGCGGCGCGACCGGCGGCGGGGCCTGGGTCGGGGCCTCCGGCGCCTTCTTGGGGCCCAGCATCTTCACGTTCAGGACGATGACCCCGAGGGCCCCGAGGCCCAGGAGCGGCAGGAGCCAGGCCTTGTTCCGCTCAACGAAGGACATGGGCCCTCCGGACCGGGCTCACGGCGTCACCACGAGGTTGCGCAGCAGGAGGCTCTGGCGGGGGACCGGAAGGCTGGCATCCCACCTCAGTCCCACGGGCTCCAACAGGGGTTCCACCTGGGGCAGGACGCCCAGGGCCCGGAAGAGCTGCTCCGTGCCCCCGCCGAAGGTGGCCTCCAGCACCCAGCCCCTCACCTGCAGCTCCGGGGCGTCCACCCCCTGGGAGGCCTCGCCCCCGCCCCCTTCCAGCCCACCCCCCAGCGTGAACCTGGCCCGGATGGGGTCCCAGCCGGCGCGGAAGCCCAGGGGGGAGAAGCCGGCCCGCCTCCAGGCCTGCTGGGTCTGGCTCACCACCCGATGGTAGTGGGCCAGCCGCTCCCCCTCGCCTTGAAGGACCGGCATCCGGCGCCTCCAGGGGGCCGCAGGATCTTCCAGCAGGGCGTGTTCCTCCCCTCGCACCGGCGTGAACTTAGGGAATTTCTGGAGCTCCGCGCTGGCGGCGTTCATGCGCTGGCGCTGGGCGTCCATGCGCCTCAGGGAGGGGCGCAGGACCAGCCCCACAAAGAGCAGGGGCACCCCCCCCAGGAAGAAGCCCAGCAGCAGGCGCTCCCGCAGATGCTTCATGGCGCGCTCCCTTCCAGGGTGAAGCGGGTGAGGGCCCGCTCGTCCGGGGCCCGGTCGGGTCCCGACTGGCGGTCCATGACCGCCACCTCCTTCATGGGCAGGAGCTGGAGCCCCGGCCGCGCCGACAGGGCCTCCACGTAGCGGGCCAGGGGCCCCATGGAGAAGGAGCGGCGCGTGAGGGCCAGGCCGTCGATGGTGAAGCGGTGCCGCAGCTCGTCGCCGGGGACCTGGGCGATCTCCACCCGCTCCAGGCGCACCCCCTCCGGAGCGTCCATGAGGCATTCCGCCAGGGAGGCCAGCTGGCGCAGGGCCGCCCCCTGCCGGGCTTCGGCGGCCCTGAGTCGAAGCAGGGGGAAGCGCCGGCGCGCCGCCGAATCCTGCTCGGCCACCATGGCCCGCCGCTGGACCAGGGCCTGCTCGGCCCGCACGGCGTCCTTCTCCAGCTCCCGCTCCTGGCGCGCCAGGAACATCAGGCCCAGGGCGCACAGGCCCAGCACCAGCGCCGCCGCCGTCCAGACCGCCGCCCGCAGGGCGCCCACCTTCCGGGCCTCCAGAACCTCCTGGGGAACGAGGGTCAGCCCGTCCTTGCGGGCCAGGTCCGCCGCGGCCCCCCGGAGCAGGAGGGCCCGCAGGTTCGCCTCCCCCACGTTCAGCTTCAGCCGGAGCCCCCGGGCCAGGCGCTCCTCGAGGCCCGCGGGGGCCTCGGGGATGCCCAGCAGCTCCAGCTCCGCGATGGCCGCGCCCCGGTGTTTCTGCTTGATGAACTGCAGGGTGCGGGACACCTCCTCC
>CAYSXG010000080.1:0-9453 GCA_964434895.1 uncultured Solibacteraceae bacterium
GCCTAACAGAACTAACAATATGCCTGGGACCTTTTAAAAGAAAACACTAGTTATTCATTCCCTTCAACAAACGATGTAATGTTTAGTAAGCCGTGCAAATGGGCATTAGGCGCAGCTGCTGGTAGCTGGGCATCCGCAAAAACCGGATTAAGTGTCCTAGGAGTCGGGGGTGCGCCAATTCTTGTAAAAACCGGGGAAACCGCTGCCATCGATATCATTGCCGAACCTTCTGCAGCATTGGCAGCGGGGACAATTTTGGGTACTACCACTGCATTTGGAGTGCTTGCGGGTTCAGTAGCATTAGAGAGCGGCATCATGATTGGTTCAGTAATTTATGGTATCGGTGCGACTGCAGTAGACCTATACCGTCGATGAACACAAAGGGGCACTCAATGCAACAAGGTTACACAAATGCAATCATAAATAATTTTAAACATAACAACTGGAGTAAGAAATATCTATTTTTTGTTAAATTTCGTCATCTGAAAAATCGCTCATTCACTCATATATTTATAGCGTCATTTGCTTGTAGTATCGGGTTTATCTCGTTTGTTTATTATTATTTTAATTTTAACTTAAATTATTTAACATTTATTATTAATCTAATTTTATTTTTTATTATCCATCCATTTTTTGAAATTGGCATAATGTGGTATCTGAAAGTGGAGAAACTAAAGAAGAGGTTATCGATAAATCATTAGATGAAATTTATGCATCTTCTAAACACTCTAACCCTGGGAACGCCTTCTCCAGCGGTGGCTTCCTTCTTGGGGAGTACGATGGCAACTCCGCCTGGAAGCGGGACGTGGTCTACTTGGGCGGCGAAGCCCTGGCGGAAATCGATGCGAACGGTACCCATGAGCTGCACAACGACCATCTGGGAAGCCCGAGGGTGATTACGAGCCGAGCGACGGGACAGGTGGAGGGTCGGCAGGTCTTTGGGCCCTACGGCGAGAAGCTGCCGGCCTTCACCAGCGGCTATCAGCCCCTCACCGGCTATACGGGGCATGTGCAGCAGGACCCTGATGGCTTGACAAACATGCGCGGGCGGTTCTACACCGCAGCTTGGCACCGCTTCATCAACAGCGATCAGGGGGTAGACCCCACAACGTTCAATCAGATGGCGTACGTGGGGGGGAGCCCCTTCGAGGCGATCGACCCCAGTGGCATGGCAAAGGTCAAGAAGGGCACCAAAGCGTGGACCAAGGACCGCAAATTGGTTGAATGCGAAGCGGAAGGTGGATGTGATACAGGTAGCTCGGAAGGTTGGGTCCTTGCAGAAGCCGAAACTGGGAGCAAGACGGTGGAGGAAGTTGTATCCATAAGATTCTGTAAGTCCCTCCCATGACCTCCTCCTTCCGCATTCGCCGCGCCGCCGGGGACCCGGCGGAGGTGGAGGCCCTGGCTGACGTCCTGATGGACTGCGTGGGGGGCGGGGCCTCGGTGGGCTTCATGGACCCCCTGCCCCGGGCCGAGGCCCTGGCCTTTTGGCACCGGGTCCTGGAGAGCGCGGCCCGGGGCGAGCGCGTGGTGCTGGTGGCCGAAGAGGGGGGCGCCCTGCTGGGCACGGTGCAGCTCCTGCTGGCCATGCCCGATAACCAGCCCCACCGCGCCGACGTGGCCAAGCTCCTGGTGCACGGCCGCGCCCGCCGCCGGGGCCTGGGGGCCGCGCTCATGAAGGCGGTGGAGGAGGCCGCGCGGGAATGCGGCCGCACCCTGCTGGTGCTCGACACCGTCAGCGGCAGTGAGGCCGCGCGCCTCTACGAGGGCCTGGGCTGGACGCGCGTGGGGGACATCCCCGGCTACGCCCTGCTGCCCCGGGGCGGGCTCTGCCCCACGACGGTCTACTACCGCCAGCTGGGGCCCTGAGACCCATTGGCTTTCCAAAAGCTACATGCACCACGGAGACGCGAAGAACACGGAGGCTGCAGGAAGGCCCCCTTTCTCCGCGTCAGCACGGACCGACTTCGCGGGGCGCGGAGGCTGGGCTCCGGCCCCACCCTGACCCCCAGGTGGATCGGAGCCCCATCCGCGGAATCGGCGGAATCTGCGGTTTCAACTTTCTCAATTCTTCAACCGACCCTCGTTTTCAATCCGGCCCGCGCCCCGAACTGGGGAAAGCCGGACGAAGGCCGAAGAGGGGGCATCCGTCACGCCCCGAACCCCGCCCGCATCCCACCCCTAACTCCCGGAGACCCCATGCCCGCGCTTCGCCGTGCCCTGCTGCTGCTCCTGGCCATCGTCGCCTTCTCGGCCTACGCCGCCTCCGGGGAGCCGGCCCCCTACAAGAGCGCCGGCATCCGCATGATCCCCCTGGAGGGGGGCAAGTACCGCGTATGGACCAAGCGCGTGGGCCCCGCCACCGGCAAGCCCGCCCTGCAGGTGCTCCTGCTCCACGGGGGCCCCGGCGCCACCCACGAGTACTTCGAATGCTTCGAGGACTTCCTGCCCCAACAGGGCATCGAGTTCTACTACTACGACCAGCTGGGCTCCCACTATTCCGACCAGCCCAACGACGACGCGCTCTGGACCATGGAGCGCTTCACGGACGAGGTGGAGACCGTGCGCAAGGCCCTGGGCCTGGACCGCTTCGTGCTCCTGGGCAGCAGCTGGGGGGGCATGCTCACCCTCGAATACGCCCTCAAGTACCCCCAGCATCTGCGGGGCATCGTCATCTCCAACATGACCGCCAGCATCAAGTCCTACATGGAGCACACGGCGGAGCTGCGAAAGGCCCTGCCCCCGGAGACCCAGGCCGTGCTGGACAAGTACGAGGCCAAGCAGGACTTCCAGAACCCCGAGTACCAGCAGGCCATGATGGGCGTGGTCTACACCCGCCACCTGTGCCGCCTCCAGCCCTGGCCGGACCCCGTGGAGCGCACCTTCAAGCACTTCGCGGACCGACCCTACAACGTGCTGCAGGGCCCCAACGAGTTCGTCATCACCGGCCGCTTCAAGGACTGGGACCGCTGGGCGGACCTGCCCAAGATCCGCGTTCCCGCCCTGGTCATCGGCGCCACCTTTGATGAGATGGACCCCCGCCAGCTGGAGCGCATGGCCAAGCTCCTGCCCCAGGGGCGCTTCCACCTCTGCCCCCAGGGCAGCCACCTGGCCATGTGGGACGACCAGGCCGCCTACTTCCGCGGCCTCCTGCCCTTCCTGAACGGACTGAAGGCCCGGAAGTAGGGCCCGACGCGGCTCAGTGGGCCACCGGCAGCACCGACATGCCCGCCACCTGGAAGCTGTAGTCCCGGCCCTGCAGGTGCACCACGACGGTGGCCCGGTGGGGCCCCAGTCCCCCGCCCCCGGTGAAGGCCACCCGGAAGGTGGCACTGGCCCCGGGGGAAAGGCTGTTAGGGGAGGGCTCGACGACGGGGAAGAGGGCGCGGTCCGGGCCCTGGACCTCCAGGCCGGGGGTGGCCAGGCCCACCGGGGAGGTCCCCGTGTTCCGCAGCTCGAAGCTCCGCTGGAGGGGATCCAGGGGCTGGCCCAGGGTCCCCATGCTCCATTCCCCGAAATCCGTGCCGTTGGAGGGGGAGGTCGTGGAGCTGGCGTCGGGCACCATCACGAAGGGATCCCCCTCGAAGGCCCGGCCCATCACCTGGACGGAGGGAGGCGCAGCCCCGGGGTGCGTGGAGCCGCCGCAGCCCACCAGGGCCGCGGCGAGGCAGCCCAGAAGGGCGCGCGTAGGGGATCGATGCATGGAAGTCCTCCTTGAATGGGGTCGCGGGATCGCTGGCCCCATCCTCCCCGGATGGAAAGGGGCCCCCCAGATCCGGTTTTCAGATTTCCACCCCTCCGGGGACCGACGCCCATGGCACCGTGGGATGCACCTTCCCCGGACCCCCATGCCTCCCTCGCCCCCGCCCTCCCTGGACGTCCGTCGCGCCGAAGGCAAGGCCCTGCGCGAGCACCTGCCGCGCCGGGAGCAGGCCCGGGCGCAGCGCCCCGACGGGGTGGAGCCCCTCGAGGTGCTCCAGGCCGCCGTGGCCCCCCGCCTCCCCCACCTCCTGCCCCACCGCTGGGGGCGCATGGCCCAATCGCCGTTCTACTTCTTCCGGGGCAACGCGGCCCTCATGGCCCGGGATCTCGGGCCCTCGCCCGCCACGGGGCTCACGGTCCAGCTCTGCGGGGACGCGCACCTCATGAACCTGGGGGCCTACGCCGCCCCCACCGGGGACCTGCTCTTCGATCTCAACGATTTCGACGAGGCCTGCCGCGGCCCCTGGGAGTGGGACCTCAAGCGCCTGGTGGTGAGCGTGGTGCTGGCGGGGCGCGAGTCCGGCCACGGGGAGGGGGAGGTCTCCGAGGCCACTCGGGCCTGCTCCCGGGCCTACCGCCACGGACTGCGCCACTTCGCGGAACTGCCCCGGGTGGAACTGGCCCGGGAGGTGGTGGCCCCCCGCTCCAACCACGGGCCCCTGGCGCCGGTCTTCGAGAAGGCCCGGCGGGACACGCCCCAGCGGCTGCGGGAAAAGGCCCTGGAACCGGGCCCCCGCTTCAGGACCAAGGGCCCCTTCCTGCGCCCCCTCGAGCCCGAGGAGGCCCTCCCCTTCCTTCGGGCCTTCGCGGACTACGCCGACACCCTCCCCGCCGGCCGCCGGCAGGTGCTCGAAGGCTACGCTCCCCTGGCCTTCGGCCAGCGGGTGGCCGGATGCGGCAGCCTGGGCGTCCTGGACGTCCTGGCGGCCTGCGAAGGGAACGGTCCCGAGGACCTCCTCTTCCTGGAGTTCAAGGCCCAGTCCAGCAGCGCCTGGAAGGCCTTCCTGCCCGACGCCCCCCCGGAGCACGAGGGCCGCCGGGCGGCGGAGGCCCAGCAGCGGATGCAGACCTGGAGCGACCCCTTCCTGGGCTGGACCCGGGCCGGGGGACAGGATTTCCTGGTCAAGCAGTGGTCGGACCACAAGGCCGGCATCGAGGTGGCGGACCTGGGGGGAGGCGTCCTGGAGGACTACGCCGAACTCTGCGGCCGCATCCTGGCCAAGGCCCACGCCCACAGCGGGGATCCCGGGTGCCTCGGGGGCTACGTGGGCCAGTCCGACGAGCTGGACCAGGCCCTGGCGGCCTACGCCACGGCCTACGCGGACCAGTGCTCCCGGGACTGGGAGGCCCTGAGGGAGGCCATCCGGGTCGGGCGTCTTCCTTCGGCGGAGGAGGAGGGCCTGGCGGGTTGATCCCCCTTCATTCCCTCATGGTCTGCCAGGGGTCCCGCAGGATGGACAGGGTGACCTCCACGGGGTAGCCGAAGAGAAGGCCCCGCAGCCAGAAATACTCCGGGTCCAGATCGTTGGTGCGGTTGGCGAGGGCCAGGGCCCCCTCCAGGCGCAGCTCCCCCACCGCGAGGACCCGGTCCCGGGCCACCAGGCCCTCGTAGTCCTCGGCCAGGGGGCCCAGATCGAAGGCCCTTCCCAACGGAAGGTCCGGGCGCAGGGTCGTGAGGCAGCCCAGGTTGCCGGAGGGGGAGAGGAGCGTGGTGTGCCGTCCCCGCCGGCGCAGGTCCTGGAAGCGGGCCCGGGCCTCCGGGGGGGCGTCCCGGAGATCGAAGGTGGCCAGGGGCTTCAGGCCGGCCTCCACCCGGTCCATGGCCCACAGGTAGGCGTGGGGGTGCCTCTTGTTGACCAGGTCGTCGGCGAAGAACTGGTTGATCCAGGTGTGGCCCGGGCCCTGGAAGCGGGCCCGGGGCGGCGCCGCGGGCAGGAGGTAGTCGTGCCGCTCCTTCAGCCAGGAGGAGCCGGTCCAGCGCAGCCCCCGGCCCTCCGGGCCCGGCCCGATCTCCTGGGGATAGATCGCCTCCAGCTCCGTGCCCGATCTCCGCGCCGCATCGCCCACGACCACCTCCGTACCCCAGGATCCCCGACTCGCGGGGAATTCCCCAAGGAGCCTAGGCTTTCGACTTTTCCCGGAGCGCCAGTATCCTGCGGGCATGTTCGGGACCGGCGCGCAGGGCTTCGAGTTGGGGCGGAGGGGCCTCCAGGAGGCGGCCCTCGGGGCCGAGGCCTTCCGGTCGGGCATCCTGGTCTTCGGGGCCCTGGTGCTGGTGGCCTACCTGGTGGGCCGCTGGGCCCCGGGCCAGCGCCGGAAGCTGCGCCACGTGGTCCTCCCCTACGGGGCCTGGGCCCTGCTCTCCTTCCTCGCCGCCCTGTTCGGGAAGGAGGGGTGGTTCCCCTGGGAGGCGGGAGAGACGGGAGCCGTCTTCCTGGCCCACCTGGCCCGCTCCATCACGGTCATCAACCTGGGCGGCCTCGTCCTCTTCGACCTGCTGATGCCCCTGCTGCGCCTTCCGGTGGAGAGCATCGTCGCGGACCTGGCCCTGGGCTTCGCCTACCTGGTGGCCGGCCTGGTGGCCCTGCGCCAGGGGGGACTCAACCTCTCCAGCATCGTGGCCACCTCCGCGGTGGTCACCGCGGTCCTGGGCCTCTCCCTCCAGGCCACCCTCGGCAACGTCATCGGCGGGGTGGCCCTGCAGCTGGACGATTCCGTACACGTGGGGGACTGGATCCAGCTGGAGAACGGCCGGCAGGGCCGCGTCACGGAGATCCGCTGGCGGCACACGGTGGTGGAGACCCGGGATTGGGACACCCTCATCGTGCCCAACGCCTCCCTGCTGGCCCAGAACATCCTGCTCCTGGGCCGCCGCCAGGGCCTGCCGGCCCCGCACCGCATGTGGGTCCACTTCAACGTCGATTTCCGCTACGCCCCGGGGGAGGTCATCGCCCTGGTGAACGCCGCCCTGCAGGATTGCCTGATGGAGAACCTTGCCACGGACCCGTCCGCCCACTGCATCTGCCAGAACTTCACACAAGACCACCGGGACAGCTTCGCCAGCTACGCCGTCCGCTACTGGCTCACGGACCTGGCCAAGGACGACCCCACCAATTCCCGGGTCCGCCAGCGGATCTATTCGGCCCTGAAGCGGGCCGGCATCCCCCTCGCCCTCCCCGCGGCGGAGCTCTTCCTGGCCAAGGACGACGCCGAGCACGCCCAGCGCAAGGAGGCCCGGGAGCTGGAGCGGCGGGTCCGGGCCCTGGACGCGGTGGAGCTCTTCGATCCCATGACCCAGGAGGAGAAGGCCCGCATCGCCGCGCGGGTTCGGCCCACGCCCTTCACCCACGGGGAGATCATCACGCGCCAGGGCGCGGTGGCCCACTGGCTCTACATCCTCGACCGGGGGACGGTGGAAGTGCGCTTCCGCGCCGAGTCCGGCGAGGAAACGGCCGTCGCCACCATTGAAGCCCCGGGCTTTTTCGGGGAGCTGGGCATGATGACCGGATCGCGGCGCTCCAGCAGCGTGGTGGCCCTGGGCGAGGTGGAATGCCTGCGCCTGGAGAAGGCCGACTTCCAGCAGATCATCCATGGGCGCCCCGAGATCGCCAACGGCATCTCCCACATCCTCGCCCAGCGCCAGGTGGCCCTCCACTCACGCCGGGAGGACCTCGACGCCGCCGAGCACCGCCGCCAGGTGGAGCAGAAGCACGGGGAGATCCTGGAGGAGATCCGGAGCTTCTTCGGCCTGGCGGAAGAGGAGAGCTAGGGCCTCCGAGAATCGCGACGCCCATTTCACATCCTGTTCATGGCCCGGGCCGCGCCGGCGGCTTAGCTTCGGGGGGTCCTTCCCCTCGTCGAGCCGCGGCCGGGCTCCCCGGCCCCTGAATGCACGGACCCCGTGCCTGGAGAAGCCATGCCCGCCACCCTCCAAACCCCGGGACGCCTCGAACTGGCCGGCCTTCCCGCGCCCTCCGCGCTGGCGGAGCGCCTGGACGACCCCGCCCTTCCCTCCCCGCCCCGCCCCCTGATGGAAGGCTCCCTGGAGCGGCGCCTGGGCCTGGACGTGGGCGAGGGCCTGGTCCTGGCCCTCCAGCCGGGATCGAGGGTCCAGGCCTCCCTGTTCCACGGCCCGGACGACCTGGATCCCGACGGGGTTCTGACGAGAACCGAGGGCGGCGAAGGCGGGGTGCCGGCCCCCCTGGCGCAGGTCCCGGGCCCGGCCTGGATCAAGGTCCGCAGCCAGGGCCAGCTCAAGGCCCTGCCGGGGACCTCCCTGTCCGCCCAGGGCTTCGACCTGGACCCCGGCCTCGACGCGATCCTCTGCGACTACCGCCGCCACGAGGCCCGGGAAGGGCCGGGGGAGGCCCTGGCCACCGACCTGGAATCCGCCCGCCTCCCCCCGATGCTGGGGGACGTACTCTCCCTGAGGCCCGGCGAGGCCCTCTCCTTCCAGTACTCGGGCCGCCTGCGCACCTCCCTGGAACTGAACCTGGCGGACCTGCTCTCGAACCGCCTGACGGCCCTCGCCCGGGCCCTCCAGGCCCCGGACCTCGTGCGCCTCTCCCTGGACGCCTCCCGCACCCTCCTCGTGGAGCTGAGCCTCCGGGGCGAGTTCCGCCTGGTCTTCGCGGGGCTGGAGGAGCGGCGCTTCCGCGTGGGCGTGCAAAGGGCCCGGCCCCGCCTCCTGGCCCCGGGGCCGGACCTGGCCGTGGCCTTCGAATGGGGCGGGCCCGTGCAGGAGGCCGGCCGCCTCCTCCTGGAATCCGTGGTGGGCCATCCCCTCGGCCCCGTGGAGTCCCTCCTGGCCCGGCCCAGCGCCGAGGGCCTGGACCCCGCGGGTCGGGAGCTCGCCGAGGGACTGCTCCAGCGCTTCGGCTTCCCCTCCCACGCCTTCAAGGCCATGAAAGCCCACGTGCAGGGGCTGTGGATCTCCCTGCACCGGGTCCTGGACGAGGCCCTCCGGGAACAGGTGGAGCTGGCCTTCGCGTATGAATACGCGCGGATCGCGCCCGGCCAGGCCCTCTTCCAGGCCTCCCTCCCCCGGACCCACATGGAGCGCTTCCACCCGGACCTGCTCCGGGGCGATCTCCGGGGCCTGCTGGAGGCCCTGAGGGAGGGGCGCCCGGGCCTCGCGCCCGAAGGCCATTTCGGCCGTCCCGGCCTCGCCCTCGGCGCTCCCCTGGGCTTTGCGCTCTTCCCCCGCGGATGGGAGCAGGCGGGCCTCCGGCGCCCGCGGCCGGACCGCGTGCAGGTGGAGGGGGCCGGGGGCGGGCTGCGCCGCGCCTACCTGGGCCTGGGTTGCTACGAAGGCCAGGTGGGCCCCACGACCTTCCAGTGGACGGCGGACCTCGGCGCCCAGACGGACCGCGTCCCCCCGGGGCCCTTCCCGAGCCTCGGGGACTACGGCCTCGGACTGCACTTCGCCTGGAAGCAGCGGGTCCACCTCACCGCGGGCAACCTGGACCACGCCCTGGACACGGCCCTCCTGTGGGGCGTCTTCCCTCAGGGGCGCCTGGACGAGGCGAGGGCCGCCCTCCGGCCGATCCTGGACGAGGACTGCCAGGTGGCGGTGCAGCTGCGGATGGATCCCGGCGCCGCCCTGGACCTGATCCCCGCCCTCCGGGGGGGGGGGGTCCCCGACCTCCCCCAGGCCCTTGCCCCGGCCCTTGCCCGTGAACGCACCCCGGG
>CAYSXG010000081.1:0-9407 GCA_964434895.1 uncultured Solibacteraceae bacterium
CCTGCGCGGCGGGAAGGTGCCCTGGGGCCTACGCCAGTTCTTGGAGGAGGTCGGCCTCCCGAACGTCCCCGGCGCTCCCCTCCTTCGCCGGTTGCCCAAAGATCTCGAGGCCGTCGCGCCTCTCAACCACGTCTGGAACGGCGTCCTCGCGAAGCAGGCACTCCAGGATCTCTTGGACGAGTGGAAGCTCGTCCTCTGCCTGAACCCGGACGCGAGCGTGTCCCTCTACCACGAGGGCGAGGGGGCGGCTCTACTAGAGAACGAGTGCCAGGTCGTGTGCCCCGGAAGGGATTGATAGCGGGCGGTGGCGGCCTGGCGCACCGCCAGGAAGAGCTTGGCCTGGTCCTCCATGGCAGGGGAGGAGGGGTTGGCGAGATCATTGGGCGCGGCGAAGACGTGAAGGATGGTCTCCCCCGTCGGCAGGGTCTGGGCCACCCCCTGATTCCGCTTGGCCCAGACCAGCTTCGAGGCCGTGGAGGCCGCGGAGTCCACCACCGGCATAGCCCACTGGTAGGTGGTCACGCGGGACTGGCTGGCCTCCCCATCCTGGACCTCCATGCGGGTGACCAGGGAGCAGAAGCCCTGGGCCCCTGGCGAGGCCGCGTTGAAGTCCCAGCTAGGCGTGCCGCTCGGGGAGGAAGGTTGGGTGACACCCACGCCTTGGACGGTGGCGTAATCGAAAAGATAGGTCTTGCCATTGGGGGCAACGAATTTGGAAAGCAGGTAATAGGGCCCATCCCACGCCAGGGTTGTGGTGAGGGAGCCATGGGTGATAGACCCACCGTACCAACTGAGGTTGTCCGAGGTCATCTGGACGTCGTCGTAGAAGACCTCGGTCCCTAGGGACTCCCAACCACTGGTGGTATTTGGTTGCCAGTTGAAGTAAATGTCCGGTGGCCGAGCTGGGGTATGTCCATCGAAGCCCAGGCCGGTGGTATCGGGCACACCCAGGCTGGGAGCGTAGGTCACGCTGGGACCCCCGGTGCTCCCGTCGGTGGAACCCACCCGGTAGTAGATGGAGGGATCGTCGGCCAGGGAAACCTTCCACCCCGTGAGGATGCCCCGCTCCGCCAGGAAGCCCCCGTGGCCCATGGGCGTCCCGCGGTAGATCTCGTAGTTGAGCTTGAAGCCGCTCCGATGCTTGATCCACTGGGGATGGTAGACGCAGCGGTTCAGCAGGTAGCGGGCGTGGGGGCCGCTTGTGTCCTTGCGGTCCCAATCCGCGCCGTAGGCGTTTCGAGACTTGGCCCACAGGATGATGTAGTCCTTTTGGATCTCCAGGATGGTGTTGGCGACCTTCACCTTAGTGGCCAGGGTGGGGTCCTGGTCCCAGGCCGAGTAGACCTCGGTCTTGTTGGCGGAAAAGGCGAGGACGTTGCCGCTGGCCAATCGGATGCCAGCGTCCACGGAGCCCAGATCCTGGGCCTCCGTGGTAGTCAGCAGGGTCGAGACCAGGGTGCTGATCTCCCCCAGGTTCCCCAGCACCGCGTTGTACTGCTGGGCGCCCCCCTGACCCCAGTACTCCTCATTGCCACCTAGGGGAGAGCGGATCTTGAGGGAGGCCGAAAGGCCGTCATTGCCATCCGTGCTCAGCACTCCGGGGTGGATTTCAGTGAAGGGCATGGAAGGCGGGGACCAGCGCTTGAAGTAAGCCTCCATGGCCGAGTCATAGGGCTTGGTTGGAGGCGGGCTGTTCTGGGGGTAATTCCAGTAGATCCCGTAGTACCAATTGCGATTGAGGGACTGGCTGTACTTCCCGTGGTACTCGGCCACCGGGCGCACCGGGATGGGGCCCGGAAGGGCCGGGCCGAGGGGCAGGCTCAGCTCCAGGGCTCCGCCCGTCAGGGAGACGTGGAGGTTTTCGTCCGAGTGATAGACGTCCCCCCGCTTGAAGCCCACCGCCTTGAACTTGGTTTCGTAGCCCTGGCCCCGCAGCGGAGCCCCCGCCACCACTACAAGCATCAAGGTAGTCCAAATGGATCCGCGCAGGGTTTCCTTCAATCTCATCCCGAACCTCCAAAGAAGCGTGATTCTTCAGGCCCGCGCGAACCGAGGCGATTAGTCCTGCTCTTGATTCCCATCCCGAGTGGCAGATGGGTATTCCCACGGAGCTAGTAGTCTCAGCTCCCCGCCTCTACCCTCCCTGGTCCGGTTTTGAGATTGGTCCCTAGTCCGGCTTAGCCGCGGGTGCCCAGGTCCTCCCAGGCGAGGCCCAGCCTTTTCACGGCTTCTTCCAATTGGGGCTCGGCCAGGTGCGCGTAGCCCATGCGGGTGCCTTGGCCTGGTCCTTCGAAAGCGAAGTAGGAGGGGGGGTACAGGAGCAGGCCGCGGGTCCGGGCGGCCCGGATCCAGGCCCCCAGGTCCACGCCCTCTCCGGGCTGCAACCACAGGGCCAGTCCCCCTTCGGGAGGTTGGACGCGGAGACGGGCCCCCAGGCGCTCGTTCAGCAGGGCCGCGAGGCGGTCCCGGCGGGCTTCGTAGATCCTGCGGGCCCGCCGCAGGTGGCGGGCGAGCACCCCGTCGCGGATGAGATCGGCCACCGCCCATTCCAGCACCCGGTCCCCCTGCCACTCCAGGTTCCGCTGCAGGCGGGCCAGCCGCCCCACCAGGGAGCGCGGGGCCACCAGGAAGCCCAGCCTCAGGCCCGGCGCCATGAGCCGCGAAAGGGAGCCGATGTGGACCACCTGGCCGGCGCGATCCTGGGCCCCCAGGCAAAGCTGGGAGGTGCCGCCGAAATCGTATTCCGGGTCCCGGTCCTCCTCGATGACCGCGATGCGTCGGGCTTCGGCGATCTCCAGGAGCCGCGCGCGTCGGGGGGCGCTGAGGGCCACGGTGGTGGGGAATTGCCGGTGGGGCGTGAGGTAAAGCGCCCGCACCGGCTCCCGCCGCACCGATGCTTCCAGGGCCTCCACCACCAGGCCCTCCCCGTCCACCGGCAGGGCCCTCAGCTGAACCTTGGCTCCGTGCAGCATGGTCTCCCAGGCCTGGCGGTTGCCCGGATCCTCCACCGCCACCACGGCCCCATCCCTCAGAAGTCCCGCGCAGACCAGGGTGAGGGCCATGCGGATGCCCCGGGTGACCAGGATCTGATCCGGCCCTACCACCAGGCCTCGCCGCTCCCTCAGCCAAAGCGCGAGAACTTCCCTCAGCAGGCGGTTCCCCAGGGGATCGGCGGCCTGCAGCAGGTCCTGGCTGTGGCGCTGGAGGGCCCGCTGGTAGGCCTTGGCCAGTTCCCCCGCAGGGAAGAGGCCGGCGTCCGGCAAACCGTCGGAGAAGACCAGGGTGCCGGGGTCCGTGGGGGAGAGGGGCGATAGCCGGCTGGGCAGATCGAAGTTGGGCGAGGAGCGCTCCGTCGGAGCCGCGGGGGCAGCGGGTTCCGGCTCCGGCAGGGTGGGGGCCACGAAGGTCCCCCGGTTAGGCTCCGAAACCAGCCAGCCCTCGGCCTCCAGGTCGTGGAGGGCCGCGATCACCGTATTGCGGTTGATCCCCAGCATCTCCGCCAAGGCCCGGGAGCCGGGCAGGGCCATCCCCGGCCCCAGGCGCCCCTCCCGGATGGCCTTCTGGATGGCCCGCCCCAGCAGCCGCGACGGCGGGGTATTCGGGTCGTCGTCCAACTGGAGGGCCAGGTGTCGGAGTCGCATGATGGGTTCTACACGATAGCTTGACGGAGGCGGCCCCTCCCATCCTGAGTTCTTTCCCACGGGCTGCCGAAAAGGACGAAGCCTTCCCATGTACTCCCAGGACCTCGAATCGCGCATCCTGAGCCTGGCCCTCGAAAGGGGGCTGCTGGCGGGGGCATCGCCGGAGGATCTCGACGGGGAATCGCTGCTGGACCCGGAGGCCCTCCAGCACTCCTCCCAATTCGGGCCCCGGCTGGATGGCCTCGTCCGCAAAGGCTTCTTCAACCGCGCCGCCGTGGAGGCCCTGGTCTGGGAGGTCATCCTTGGGACCCAGCCCCGCAGCCTTCTGCCCTCCGTGGTCGCACCCTCCCTCCTCGCTCCATCCTCGACGGCCCCGGGCTCCGCCCCCGATCCCGATCCCGATCCCGATCCCGATCCCAGCCTGGCCGGCCGCTTCCTTGACCTCCAACTCCTGGGGGAGGGCGCCCAGGCCCGGGTCTACAAGGCCTTCGATCCCCAGCTCCAGCGCTGGGTGGCCCTCAAGTTCCTCAAGACCACCCACGCCGGCCATCGCGAACTCCTCCTCGCCGAGGCCCGGGCCCAGGCCAAGGTGGAGCACCCCAACATCTGCCGCATCCACGAGGTGGGGGAGACGGGCGAACGCGGCCACATCGTCCTGGAATTCGCCCGGGGGGCCACCCTGGCCCACGCCCTTCCGGCCCTGGACCTGCCCACCAAGGTCCGCCTTCTTCGGGACGTGGCCGAGGGGGCCCACGCCGCCCACCGCCAGGGCCTCCTCCACCTGGACCTCAAGCCCGGCAACATCCTGCTCCAGCCCAAGGGGGACGGCACCTACCGCCCCCTCATCACGGACTTCGGCATGGTGGTCTCCGAGGGCCGCCGGCAGGAGGGCCTCCCCTGTCCCATGGGCACGCCCCCCTATTCCAGCCCCGAGCAGATCGCCGGCCGTTTGGACCTCCTGGACCGCCGCAGCGACATCTACGCCCTGGGGGTGGTCCTTTACGTCGCCCTCTGCGGCGAGCTGCCCTTCGAGGCCGAGAGCTTTCCCGAGCTCCTCGAGGCCATCCAAACCAGGCGCCCCATCCCCCTCCGGCAGCGCCTGCCCGAAGCTCCCGAGGAGCTCGAAGCCATCGTGGAAACCTGCCTGGCCAAGGATCCCCTCAAACGCTACCCCAGCGCCCTGGCCCTGGCGGACGACCTCCAGCGCTACCTCTCCCTGGAGCCCGTCCAGGCCCTCCTGGCCAGCCCCGCCTACCGCCTGCGCAAGTGGATCCGCCGCAACCGCGCGCTGGCCTCCGTCCTCCTCGCCGCGACCCTCCTTTCCGCGGCCCTCGTGGCCACGGGCCTGGGGACCATCTACCGCGTGAAGAAGCAGGCCCGGCTCCAGCAGGCCTTCCAGCGCGAGGTGGACCAGATGGAGGCGCTCCTCCGGAATTCATTCGGCATGCCCTTCCACCCCATCACCCCTGAGGTGGAGCAGGTGCATCTCCGGCTCCGAGGCCTCGAGGAGACCATGGCTCGGGAAGGGGGGCTCGCGGAGGGACCCGGCCTGTACGCCAAGGGTCGGGTCCACCTTTTGCTCCAGGACTTCGAGACCGCACGGGACGATCTTCAGCGGGCCTGGAATGGTGGGTTCCGCACGCCGGAAACCGCAGCGTGCCTTGCAGAAGCCCTGGGCCGCATCTATCAAATGAAGCTGGCCGAGTACTCCAAGATCAATGAGATTTCCATTTCCATGCCTTACGGCAGACAGGAACTTGCGCCCGAGGTTCTTCAAAAACTGCGGCAGCAATACTGGGAGCCGGCCAAAGCCTACATGCTCAAAGGGCAGGGAGCCCTAAGCCCCGAGCAAGAATGCCTCGCCGAAGGGCTGGTGCTGCTCCACGAGGGCCACCCCCAGGACGCCATCGAAAAGGCCCACAAGGCCGCACAGTTGGCCCCTTGGGACCCGGAGGCCCTGCTGCTGGAATTCACGGCACACCGCTCGGTGGCGACCCGAGCCATACCGGAAGATCGTCTGCCAGAAGCCCAAACGGCGCTGGAGTGCATGGCCCCGATCCTTCATCGCGCCCGAGAACTGGCTCGAAGCTCCCCCGCGGTCATGGAAGGCGAAACGGAGTACCAGTACCTCCTCCTTTGTCTGAAAGTCGCTCGTCATCAGGCCCTCCCGAAGGACCTGGAAGGGGCCCTCGAAGCCGCCGATCTGGAACGTACCCTGCACCCTGGCAGCTGGATGGCCCCCACACACCGGGCTTTGACCCATCACTTATGGGCGTCCTATCAGCCGGAGCTCGGAGAGGACCCTCGGGAACACCTACGCTTGGCGGCCGAAGCTTCGGAGGAGGCCCTGCGGCTGAAGCCGGATTTCACCTGGGCCCTCAATATCGAAGGGCTCGTCCTACGCAGCCTCTCCGGTACCGGGCGCCGGTTATTCGGCGAAAGCTATCTGCCCGAGGGCCGCCGTGCCCTAGCCATCTACCAAAGGCTCTTGCCCCTGTCTCCCTTCAAAGACCAGGTCCTCATGCAGATCGGGCATTGCTATGCTGGCCTGGGCATTAATGGGGCAACCCGCGGGGAGGCCCTCGCGGCCCAGGACCTGGACCATGCGATTGAGGCCTACCGTCAGGCCATCCAGCTGAATCCCAACGAGTACAGCTACTACTTCTTGGGGACGCCTCACAAATGGCGGGGCCTGATTGCCGCCTGGCACGGAGAGGACCCTCTGCCTCACTACGACCAGTCCATCGAGGCCTACCATCAAGCCATCCACCTATCCGTTGGTGGGTTCCAGAACTGGGGGCGCCTCGCGGACCTCCTCATCCTGCGGGCAGAACATCGGCTTGTCCGAGGAGTCGACGCATCCCGCGACATCGACGAAGCCATTCGAGCTTCTAAAACCAGCATCGGGCTGAAAAGCGATCATTACCTCGGCCACCTGAATCTCGGAGAGGCCCTGCTCCTGAGCGCACGGTCCAAGACCCAAAGAGGCCTGGAGCCGACACAGGATCTGGAAGAGGCCCGTCAGGAAATCCTCGCGGCCCAGAAATGGGCCCCCATCGATCCTGAAATCACCTACGATCTCGGCCGACTGGCCCGAGAGCGGCTGCGGTGGGCGCTGCGCTCTGGCAGGCCTGCAGGCCCTTGGCTCGCTGAAGTGCGGGTGCAGGTCCAACGGACCTTGACCTTGAACCGCAATCACGCCCAAGCCCACCTGCTCCAAGCGGAGTCGCTCCTCCTCGCAGCCTCGTCCGGTGGCCCAGCAGCCCCTATCTGGCGGAAGGAGGCTCAACGCGCCTTCAAGCGTGCCGAAGCGCTGAACCCGAACCTCCGCCCCGAGATCCAACGCCTACAACGCAACGTCCCGTGAGATGAAACCGACTCCATGTACTCCCAGGACCTCGAATCGCGCATCCTGAGCCTGGCCCTCGAAAGGGGGCTGCTGGCGGGGGCATCGCCGGAGGATCTCGACGGGGAATCGCTGCTGGACCCGGAGGCCCTCCAGCACTCCTCCCAATTCGGGCCCCGGCTGGATGGCCTCGTCCGCAAAGGCTTCTTCAACCGCGCCGCCGTGGAGGCCCTGGTCTGGGAGGTCATCCTTGGGACCCAGCCCCGCAGCCTTCTGCCCTCCGTGGTCGCACCCTCCCTCCTCGCTCCATCCTCGACGGCCCCGGGCTCCGCCCCCGATCCCGATCCCGATCCCGATCCCGATCCCAGCCTGGCCGGCCGCTTCCTTGACCTCCAACTCCTGGGGGAGGGCGCCCAGGCCCGGGTCTACAAGGCCTTCGATCCCCAGCTCCAGCGCTGGGTGGCCCTCAAGTTCCTCAAGACCACCCACGCCGGCCATCGCGAACTCCTCCTCGCCGAGGCCCGGGCCCAGGCCAAGGTGGAGCACCCCAACATCTGCCGCATCCACGAGGTGGGGGAGACGGGCGAACGCGGCCACATCGTCCTGGAATTCGCCCGGGGGGCCACCCTGGCCCACGCCCTTCCGGCCCTGGACCTGCCCACCAAGGTCCGCCTTCTTCGGGACGTGGCCGAGGGGGCCCACGCCGCCCACCGCCAGGGCCTCCTCCACCTGGACCTCAAGCCCGGCAACATCCTGCTCCAGCCCAAGGGGGACGGCACCTACCGCCCCCTCATCACGGACTTCGGCATGGTGGTCTCCGAGGGCCGCCGGCAGGAGGGCCTCCCCTGTCCCATGGGCACGCCCCCCTATTCCAGCCCCGAGCAGATCGCCGGCCGTTTGGACCTCCTGGACCGCCGCAGCGACATCTACGCCCTGGGGGTGGTCCTTTACGTCGCCCTCTGCGGCGAGCTGCCCTTCGAGGCCGAGAGCTTTCCCGAGCTCCTCGAGGCCATCCAAACCAGGCGCCCCATCCCCCTCCGGCAGCGCCTGCCCGAAGCTCCCGAGGAGCTCGAAGCCATCGTGGAAACCTGCCTGGCCAAGGATCCCCTCAAACGCTACCCCAGCGCCCTGGCCCTGGCGGACGACCTCCAGCGCTACCTCTCCCTGGAGCCCGTCCAGGCCCTCCTGGCCAGCCCCGCCTACCGCCTGCGCAAGTGGATCCGCCGCAACCGCGCGCTGGCCTCCGTCCTCCTCGCCGCGACCCTCCTTTCCGCGGCCCTCGTGGCCACGGGCCTGGGGACCATCTACCGCGTGAAGAAGCAGGCCCGGCTCCAGCAGGCCTTCCAGCGCGAGGTGGACCAGATGGAGGCGATTCTCCAAAGTTCCCAGCGCATGCCCTTCCACGACATCACCCCGGAGATCGCCAAGGTCCGCGCCCGCATGGAGACTGTCCACGCCAAGATGAAGCTAGAAGGCTCCCTGGCCCAGGGGCCCGGCCTCTACGCCCTGGGCAAGGCCCACCTCCTCCTAGGCGATGCCGAGGCCGCCCAGGACCACCTCCAGCGTGCCTGGGATGGGGGCTTCCGAAGCCCTGAGACCGCCGCGGCCCTGGGGGAGTCCCTCGCCCGCGTCTATCAGCAGAAGCTCGCGGAGTACGCCCTCCTCCAGCGAGAGACCATCATCACTTCCTCCAAGCTGGGGGGGGTGGCGCCGGAGCTCCTGCACCGCCTGGAGCGGGCCTACCGGGATCCCGCCAAGCACTACCTCCAGCTGGGCCAAGGGGCCTTCAATCCCGAACAGCGCCTCCTCTTCGAGGGGCTCGCGGCCCTGCAGGAAGGGCGCTTCCCCCTGGCGATCGCCCGGGCTCGGGAGGCGGCCGGCCTTGCTCCCTGGGACCCCGAACCCCTGCTCCTGGAAGCCGCGACCTCCGAGACTCTCGTCTCCCAAGCCCTCGCGGAAGGGCGGTATCCGGAGGCCCTCGCCGGACTGAACGCCATGGACGCCCCCCTGGGTCGGGCCCGAGACCTGGCCCGGAGCTCGCCGCGGGTCTTCGAGGCCGCGACGGAAGGCCGCTTCCTCCGCCTCGCCCTGCGGCTCCACCGAAGGGAGGCCCGCGATGAAGACCTCAACCATGCGCTGGCCGGCACCGATCTCGCCCTCCACCTGGACCCCTCGAACTGGAGGGCCTACGTCCACCGGGCCCTGATCCACGGGCGGCAGTACGTCGTGCCGGAGGATCTGTACGCTCTTGCTGAGGACGTGCTCCTGCACCGCATGCGGCTCACGTATGAAGCGCTGGCAGACGGCCAGACGTCGATGCGCGTGCTTCGGCGGATCCTCGATGACGTGGGCGGCAGCGACTGGCGCGGCGCGCGACCCCGAGAGGACAAGCGCCGCGGACCGCGAGCGGAAACGGGAAT
>CAYSXG010000082.1:0-8988 GCA_964434895.1 uncultured Solibacteraceae bacterium
TCGCAACGACGGCTACGGCCGCAACGACAGCTATGGCCGCAGCAACTACGGCCAGGCGTACCATGCGTACGGCCACGGCCCCCGCCCGGAGATGCGCCCCGGCGGGGACGGTCCCCAGACCGACCAGGTCCTGGGTTCGGCCGGGCTCTTCGACCCCGCCACGGGGCGCTGCACCCTGCTGCCTTCGCCCATGGCCCGCCCCCGCACCCGCCACGGGGCCGCCCTCCTGGATTCGGGCCGGGTCCTGGTGGCGGGCGGCGTGGACTGGACCTCGGGCTACCACCTGAGCGGCGAGATCTACGACCCCTCCTCCCGGACCTTCCGCCTTCTGGCCTCCACCCTGGTCTCCACGCCGGCCCCCTCGGACGGCATCAGGCTCGATGGCGGCAAGGTCCTCTTCATCACGGACCGCAGCGCGGAGCTCTTCGACCCCGTCGGGGAGAGCTTCGTCCCTACCGGCACCCCCCTCCGCAGCCAGGCCTGGGACCTGCTCCTGCCCTCCCCCCACGGGGGCGCCGTCCTCCTGGGGGGACCGTCCACTCCTCGAACGGATCCCCAGGCGTCGTCCACCTTCGTGGAAGTCTACGCCCCCGGACCGGCGGCCTTCCAGGAGGCCGGCACCCTCTCCGAGGCCCGGAAGGACGCCGCCGCCCTGCTCCTGACGAACGGCCGGGTCCTCGTCGTCGGCGGAACGGACGCGGGGGGGCGCCTCCTCGGCGACGCCGAGGCGGTGAGCCTGCCCTGAGTCACTTCGCGGGGGCCGACCCCTTCATGGCCTCGATGGCCTGGCGGGCCTTGGCCGCCTGGGGGCTTGCGGGGGCGGCCTCGATGACCCGCTTCCAGGCCCGGAGGGCCTCCTGGGGCCTCCCCAGATCCTCGGAGTAGACCACCGCCAGGTTGTAGAGGCTTTGGGGGTGCTTGGGGGCCAGGCGGGAAGCCTTCTCGAAGTTGGCGACGGCCTTGTCGAAGGCCCGCGCCTCCCGGTACATGACGCCCTGGTCCGTGAGCACGTCTGGATTCTGGGGATCCAGGGCCAGCGCCCGATCGTAGGCCTCGATGGCCCGCGGCGGGTCGTGGAGATCGAAGTAGCCGTTCCCGAGGGCGATCCAGGCCTGGACGTTCTTCGGATCCTTGTCCGCGGCCAGGCGGGTGGCGAGGAGGCGCTGCTGGGCCTCGGAGGCTCCCCCTTCGGCCGGCTGAGGAAGGGGTGCGATGGGGGCCGCCGCCTCCCCTCTCGAAGAGTGGCCGATCCCGTAGCCCACTCCCACCCCGACCGCGAGGCCCAGGCCGAGGCCCATCCAAAAGGCCTGCCTCATCCCTGCCCCCCGCCCGGAGCCAGGGCCCCCAGCTGCACGAGGAGGCCCAGGAAGTCGGCGGTGGACCATCGCCCCACGCAGCGCCCCCCCCCGAAGCGGAGGATGGTGATCCCGTGAAGGAGGCCCGGGCGGTCCGTGGCCGCGAAGCCCATGAAGGGGCCCACGTGACGGCATTCCATGTGGAATCGGAGCGTCAGGCATTGGCGCGATTCGTCCGCGAGGACGTCGTCGAAGCGCAGCCGGATATCCGCGAAGGCTTCCAGGATCCCGCGATAGAAGGCCCGAATGGCCCCCTTCCCCCTCAGGGGCCCGGGGCCATAGCCCCACAACACCGCCTCCTCGCCGTAGAGCTCCAGGTACTCCTCCAGAGTGCCCGCGGTGCGGAACCTTTCGGCGCAGTGCAGGGCAAGGGCGCGTTCACGGTCCATGGGCACGATCTCCAAATACCTCCCCTGCACCATGCCACAAAGGGGGGTGAAGGTCAGCGGCGGAAATCCGCGGGACGCAAGCCTAGCCTTTCGAGCTTGGAAATGAGGGTACTCGGCGCCAGTCCCGCCAGTTCCGCCGCCCCGCCCTTCCCGGTGACCCTCCCCTCCGCCCGGCCCATCACGTCCGCGAGGTAGACCTCCTCCTGCTGGGCCCAGGTCGGGACGCTTCCTTTGCGAGGTCTCGATTCCGGGAGGGTCCCCCCGAGCCGCAGTTCTCGGTCCGGCGAGAGGATCGCCGCCCGCTCCAGGACGTTGAAGAGCTCCCGCACGTTGCCCGGCCAGGAATAGGCCTGGAGTCGCGCCAGGCTTTCCCGCCCCAGCCGGAGGAGGGGGCGCCGGTTGGCCCGGGCGAAGCGGTCCAGAAAACTCTCCGCCAGGGCGCGGACATCTTCCGGCCGCTCCCGGAGGGGTGGAAGCAGGATCGGAAAGACGTGGAGGCGGTAGTAGAGGTCCTCCCGGAAGAGGCCCGCGTCCACCTGGGCCCGGAGGTCCCGGTTTGTGGCCGCCACCAGGCGCACGTCCACCTTCTTCGGCCGCTCCGAACCCAGGGGGTCGATCTCCCGCTCCTGGAGGACCCTCAGCAGCCTGGGCTGCAGGTCCAGGGGCAGCTCGCCGATCTCGTCCAGGAAGAGGGTGCCCCCGTCCGCCAGCTCGAAGCGGCCCTTGCGCGCGGCGGAGGCGCCCGTGAAGGCCCCCTTCACGTGCCCGAAGAGCTCGCTTTCGATGAGGTGGGCCGGCAGGGCCCCGCAGTTCACCTTGATGAAGGGCCGCTCACGGCGGGGCGAGAGGTGGTGGAGGGTCTGGGCCACCTTCTCCTTGCCCGTGCCCGTCTCCCCCATGAGCAGCACCGTGGTCCCGGTGGGGGCCACCTGCCGCAGCTGATCCACCACGGCCCGCATGGCCGGGCTTTCGGCCCTCAGGGGTTCGGCCATCAGCTCCCCCAAGGCCTGGGTGCGGTGGAAGGCCACCTCGTCCCGGAGGCGGCGCTCCCGGTCCGCCAGGACCTGGAGATGCTCGGACTGCTTGAGGGCCAGGGCCAGGAGGCTGGCGAAGGTCCCCACGTGGCGCACCACTGTCTCCGGGTACTGGCGGCACACGAGGGCGTCGAGGGTCATGAGGCCGAAGGCCTCCCCCCGGGCCCTCAGGGGGGCCGCCAGGCAGCTGTGGCCCCCCGGGAAGTCCAGGATCCCGTGGAAGGTATCCTCCCCCGGCTCGTCCTCCTCGTAGCTGCGGGCGGAGCGGCTCCGGAGGGCATTCCCCAGCCGGGCGTTCCCCTTGATGGCGATGCGACTGCCCACGAGGCCCGGCTGCTCCAGGGGCCCCGCCGCGTAGCGCACCTCCAGGTGGTCCCCCTCCCGCACCAGCACCGTGGCCAGATCGAAGGGGACGAGCTGGCCCAGCCGCTGAAAGGCCCGCCCCACCAGCGCCTCCGGATCCTCCCCCAGGGTCAGCAGCTCCCCGACCTCGTCGACGATGCGGGCCCCCGTGAGGGCGGCTTCCAGGGGTTCCTCGGGGCGGGGCGGATGCACGGCGGTCTCCCTCCCCACTCTCGGCATTTCGAGATCTCCGTCAACGGAATATCACGAAAATGGGGTCGAAGATCGTTCACGCCTGAACGCAATTGCTTAAATTTATTAACTTGTGGAAATGGCATCCTCCTGGCTCTTCCCTCCTGCCGCCCCTGCGGCCCGGAGGAACCCATGAGCTTCACCGATTCCAAAACCCACCAAAACCTGAGGGCGGCCTTCGCCGGCGAGAGCCAGGCCAACCGCCGCTACACCTGGATGGCCCAGGTGGCCGAGCGAGAGGGGCTGCCCGAAGTGGCGGCCCTCTTCAAGCACAGCGCCGACGGGGAGACGGGCCACGCCCTCAAGCACCTGATGTTCCTGGCCTCCCTGGCCTCCGATCCCGCCACGGGCCTCCCCCTCGGCGATACCCGGACCAACCTGGAAAGCGCCGTGGCGGGAGAGACCTACGAGTACACCGACATGTACCCCGACTTCGCCCGGGTGCCCCGGGTGGAAGGGTTACCCGGGACCGCGGCCTGGTTCGGAACCCTGGCGAAGGTGGAAGCCTTCCACGCCGGCCGCTTCCAGGAGGCCCTCTCCCACCTGGAGACCGCGCGGGTGGCCCGATGACGGCCCCCTTCGACCCCGCGGCGGAGCGGGCCCGCTTCGAGGCCCGACTGCCCTTCCTGGAGCGCCACTGGACCCTGCGCCTGGACCTGGGCGAAGGCGTCGCCTTCCAGCCGGAAACGGCGGAAAGCGTGGAGGATCAGGTCCGGGAGACCTTCTGGTCCGAGGGGATGGACCCCGCGCTGGCCCCGGCCGAAGCCTGGGCGGAGATGGGGGCCTCCTTTGCCGCCCTCTCGCCCCGCCGAGAGGCGGGCGGCTGGTCCCTTGCCGCCACCCTGTACTTGGGCTTCCCGGAGGAGCAGCGGGCCTCGCGCATGGCGGACCTGGCGGGCCTTCCGGAGGCCCTGCGGTTGGTGCTGCAGGACGGGACGGAGGTGGTTCCGGTCGTGGACCGGGGCCACACCGGCCATTCCAAGCGGCTGCCGGCGGTACTGGCCCTGCGCTACACCATCCCCGCGGAGCGCCATCCCGTGGCCCTCCGGGCCGTCCACTCGACCCTGGCCGGGCGCTTCGAGGCTCCGACAGCCTGGCGCGCATGGCTTCCCGAGGCCGCTAAATCGGCCTAAGATCCATAGCCCTTCCCGCCCCACTGGAGCCCCCATGTCCTCGCTGCTGATCGACCACCTCAACGCCCAGCTGGCCACCGCCTGGGTGATCTCCTTCAACGCCAAGCGCTACCACTGGACCGTGGCCGGCCCCCATTTCCGGGACTACCACCTGCGCTTCGACGAGCTGCACGGCGTGGTGGAGGCCATGGTGGACGAGCTGGCGGAGCGCGTCCGCATGCTGGGCGGGATCCCCATCCACACGCCGGCCCAGATGGCCCAGCTCTCCCAGGTGGCCCCTTCGGATCCGGGCCGCATTTTGGATGCCCTAGCCATGGCGAAGGAGGCCTTGGCGTCGGAGGACCTCGCTATCGCGTTCATGCACAAGGGCATCGCCCTGGCGGAGGAGGCCGAGGACCCGGGCACCGCGGACCTGCTCACCCGCTTCGTGCAGGACCACCAGAAGAAGGCCTGGTTCCTGAGGGCCATGCTGTCATGACCTGGACGGAGGCCTGGCGACCAGCGGAGGTCGTGGCGCAGCGTCCCGTGGCCCGGGGCACCCAGCTCACGGTGCTGAGGCTGCTGGACGAGCTGCCCTTCCCCTTCGAGCCGGGGCACGTCATCGCGCTGCGTCTGCCCACCCCCACGGGGCTGCACCGCCATCCCTATACGGTCTGCGGTTCCGATGCCGCCACGCGGCAACTCAGCTTCGTCTATCGGGTCATCCCGGAGGGCCGACTGACGCCCACCTTCGCCGTCCTCGGGCCGGGCGCCGGGGCGGAAGTGTCGGGCCTGCACCACGCCCCCATCCGGGAGGAGGTGGATCCGGAGGCCGACGAATTCCTGGGCCTCGCCACCAGCTCGGGCCTGGGGCCCCTGTGGGGTTTCGCCGCCGAGGCCCTGCGCCGCGGGGAAGGTCGGCCCCTCCACCTCGCCGTGGGGGTGCGGGAGGAGGCGGACCTGCCCCTCCGGGCGGAGCTGGATGCCCTGGCCGCGTCCCATCCCGCCTTCCGCTGGACGCCCATCGTCAGCCGCCCGGGCCCTGAATGGCACGGCCTGAGGGGGCGCGTTACGGACCATCTGCCGGCCCTCCTGCCGCACCCCCGGCGCACGCACGTCCATCTGGTGGGCAACATGGCCATGGTGCGTACGGTGGAAGCGGCCCTTTCGGAAGCCGGTCTGCCGGAACGGCGCGTCACCAAGGAAGGCTTCTTCAATTGGAACGCCCAAGCCGATATGGATCGGGCGGCGGGTCTGGCCCGGGAGCTGGCGCCCCGGATGGATCCCCAAGACCCCTGATCCGGACACCTCGATCCCTCGGAGCCCCCATGTTCAAAATCCTCGGCATCGATCACCTGGTCTTCCGGGTGCGGGACCTGGCCCGCGTGGAGGCCTTCTACCGGGAGGCCCTGGGCTGCGAGGTGGTGAAGCGCCAGGAACGCTTAGGCCTGGTGCACCTCCGGGCCGGTCGTGCGCTGGTGGACCTCATCGCCGCGGACGGCGAGCTGGGTCGCATGGGCGGCGCGGCGCCGGGCCCCGAGGGCCACAACGTGGCCCATCTCTGCCTGCAGGTGGAGCCCTTCGATGGGCCGGCCCTGCGGGCCCATTTCCAGACCCTGGGAGTTCCCGTCACGGACGTGAGCGAGAACTACGGCGCCGAGGGCTACGGCCCCTCCCTCTACCTCACGGATCCCGAAGGCAACACCGTGGAGCTCAAAGCCCCCGGCCCCCCTTCGGATTCCGGACCATCCCGCTAAACTAGTTTCTTCGCGACCCCTCGCAGCCAAGGAGACGACCATGGCCCACGAAGCCAAGAACTACGACCACCTCAAGGGCGGAGCCGTCAAGGGCCTATCCGACGCCCAGCTGGACGCCCATTTCACCCTCTACAAGGGCTACATCACGAAGCTGAACGAGATCGAGGAGAAGCTGGGTTCCGTGGACAACACCAAGCCCAACTACTCCTTCAACGAGTACAGCGAGCTCAAGCGCCGCGAATGCGTAGCCTTCAACGGCTCCTTCCTCCACGAGCTGTACTTCGAGAACCTCGGCGCCGACGCCTCCATCAGCGCCGGCCTCCAGGCGGCCATGGACGCCCAGGGCGGCAAGGACAAGCTCATGGCGGACCTCAAGGCCTGCGCCATGGGCGGCCCCGGCTGGGCGGTCCTCACCCGCAACCGCCGCGACGGCAAGCTCCACACCTACTTCCTGGCCGAGCACCACATCGGCCTGCCCGTGGACCAGGACCTCCTGGTGGTGCTGGACAGCTGGGAGCACGCGTTCATGGTGGACTACGGCATCGCCCGGGCGAAGTACCTGGACGCCTTCGTGGACAACGTCAAGTGGAGCGAGGTCAGCAAGCGCTTCGGCAACTAGCCGGACGAGCCTCCCCGATCACGGGCCCCTTCGGGGGCCCGTTTCCTTTCGGGCCTTCCTGGAAGGCGAAGCTCGGTTAACGAAATTTCGCAAACCATCACCTTGCGAGGTAGTACGCTGGGGGGCCACCTCGGGAGTCCCATGGCCGCACACCCCCTCCTCCTCGCCTCCCTCGGCGCGGCCCTGCTCTGGGGTCGCCAGGCCCCGGCCCCGCCCCCCTCCCACGGCGGCGCCCGCGCCTTCCCCCTGCCGGTGGCCCTCCCTTCCAGCCGCCTCGTCAACGAGGTCCGGGAGCGCCAGGAGGCCCTGGCCAACGTCGAGTACCTCGCCGACGTCATCGGGGGCCGGATGACGGGCTCGTACCGCCTCCTGAAGGCCCACGACTGGGTGGAAGCGAAGATGAAGGCCTACGGCCTCGCCTCCGTCCACCGCGAAGCCTACGATTTCGCCCGCCCCTGGACCCGGGGCGTCGAGGAGGGGCGCCTCCTGAGCCACAGCGCGACGCCCCTGAGGCTGGCGCAGATGGCCTGGTCCCCCGCCACCCCCGGGCCCGTGCGGGGGGAGGCCCTCCTCTTCACGGGGACCATCGACGAGAGGCTGGCCCTGGTGGGCTCCTTCAAGGGAAGGATCCTCGTCAACCTGGGCCTGCCCCGCCCCCAGGGGGATCCGGCGGAATTCCGAGCCAAGATGCAGAAGCTATCGGAGGCCATCAAGGCCGAGGGGCCCGCGGCCCTCCTGGTCTGCTCCTTCATGTCCGACGGCAAGCTGATGATGGCCGGGTCCCCCCAGGGCAGCGTCCGCTTCCCCCGCATGCCCTCGGCCTTCATCTCCAGGGAGCAGGGCCAGCAGTTGGTCCGCCTCCTGAAGCGCCACGAAAAGGTGGAGCTCGAAGTGAACCTGGGCGGCCAGTTGGGGCCGACCCCCGTGCAGGCCTACAACTCCGTGGGCGAGATCCGGGGCAGCGAAAGGCCCGACGAGGTGGTGATCCTGGGGGCCCACCTGGATAGCTGGGACCTGGCCGGAGGGGCCACGGACAACGGCACCGGCGTCGCCGCGGTGCTGGAGGCCATGCGGGCCCTCCAGGCCTCCGGTCTCCGGCCCAAGCGCACCATCCGCGCGGTCTTCTTCAGCGGCGAGGAACAGGGGCTGAAGGGCTCCGAGGCCTACGCGAAGCAGCACGAGTCCGAACTGCCCGGGGTCCAGGCCGTCCTGGTCCACGACGGCGGCAGCGGCCGCGTGCGGGGCTGGAGCCTCCAGAAGCGGGAGGACCTGCTCCCCCTCGTGGCCCAGGCCCTGGCCACCAGCAACGACCTGGGAGTACGAGAACTGCCCCTCGAGGCCAACGACGACACCGACCACGCCCCCTTCGTGGAGCGCGGGGTGCCGGCCTTCTCCGCGGTCCAGGACGACCTGGACTACAGCGAGGTCACGCACCACAGCCAGGTGGACACCTTCGAGCACGTGAAGACCGAGGACCTGGTCCAGGGGGCCCAGGCCCTGGCGGTGAACGCCTGGGAGCTGGCCAACCTCGAGGCCCGCCTCCCCCACCGAGCCCCCGAGGCCGAGGCCCCCGCTCCCGCCGCTCCTTCGCCCGCCAAGCCCTGATCCCACCTTTGCCCGAGCCGCCCATGAACCCCTTCCCCCTCTGCCTCACCGCCTGCGCCGTCCTGCTGGGCCAGTCCCCGGACGCGAAGGCCCCCCAGGCCCCCCGCCCCCGCCCCGTCCACCACGCCCCCCCGGAAAGCCGCCCCGCAGGGCGCGGGCGTGGGAAGTACCAACCCTGGCCAAAGAACACCGCGCCAAGTTGTGGCAGCGGGCCCATCGCCCCCTTCCCGTGCCGCCCGCCGGTGCACAGCACCACCGTCCGCTCGCCCTGGGCGGCCATCACCGACACGGCCTGCTCCACGCTGGCCCGCCACGACGCGGTGGAGAACGGCCGGACGATCCCGGTCGTGCCGAGGATCGAGATCCCGCCGAGGATGCCCAGGCGCGCGTTGGTGGTCTTGCGTGCCATCTTCTCCCCACCGGGCACCGACAGGAGCACGACGGCGCCACGGTTTACCAGGTCTGTAACCTCCGCCACCGCCTGGGTGATCATCGCCCGTGGTGTGGCGGTGATGGCCGGCTC
>CAYSXG010000082.1:8998-9370 GCA_964434895.1 uncultured Solibacteraceae bacterium
CCAGAGGCCCTCGGCGCGACGTGGGGCCGCGTCTCACCGGTCCACGACGCCTCCTGCAGGCCCCCGACTCCCTCGAAGCCAAGCTGAGGGCCTATGGCCTCGCCCAGGTCCATCGGGAGGGCTACGAGTTCGGCCCGGCCTGGTCCCGGGGCGTCGAGACCGGGCGCCTGCTCACCCACGGCGGGGCCCGGCTGGACCTGGCCCAGGTGGCCTGGTCCCACCCCACCCGCGGCCCCCTCCGGGCCGGCGTGGTCTTCCTGGACCCGGCCCATCTCGAGGGAATGGAGGGGCGCCTCCGGGGCCGCATCGTGGTGGTGGGGGAGGCGGACCGCGCCCACCGGGAGGGGATGAAGCAGCTATCGGAGCTCCTGG
>CAYSXG010000083.1:0-9329 GCA_964434895.1 uncultured Solibacteraceae bacterium
CGGCGAGGTCCATCACCTTGCAGATCTTCTCAGCGTGCGCCTCGGACAGCGAGCCGCCGAACACGGTGAAGTCCTGGGCGAAGACGGCCACGGGGCGCCCGTCCACGCGGCCGAAGCCCGTGACCACGCCGTCCCCGGGGATCTTTTCGGCCCCCTCGGTGCGGGCCACCACCAGGGCGCCCACCTCCTCGAAGCTGCCCTCGTCCAGGAAGGCCGCCAGGCGCTCCCGGGCCGTGAGCTTGCCCGCCTCGTGCTGCTTGGCCACCCGGGCCTGGCCTCCCCCGGCCAGGGCCGCGGCGTGCATCGCCTTCAGGGCTTCGATCTTCGTTTCCAGGGACATGCGGACTCCGGTGTGCGGCTGGGAAGGGCTACTGGGCGGAGGCTTCCACCTCGAAAATCCAGGCAGCGCCGTCGTGCTTGGAGAAGCCGCCGTAGGAGGCTGCGGAGCCGTTGAAGCCCACGACGGCGTAAACCCCCGGGGCCAAGGGCTTCGGGAGGGTGAGGACGTAGGTGCCGTCCGGGGCCTTCACGGCCTCCGGGAGCTTGGAGTCCGGGTAGGGCTCGAATTCCTTCGTCGGGGCCATGCTGAAGGCCATCTTCATGGTGACTTCCGCCTTGCCCTCCTTGGGGCTCAGGCGCGCCAAGCGCAGACCCCAGCCCTTCTCGGGGTTCTGGGGACCGAAGTGGATCTTGGAGGGCTGGGCCTTGGGAAGGGGGGCCGGGACCTCGAAGTAGCCGGTCCTCTTCACGGTCATGAGGGTCACCTGCTTGGTCTTGGTGATGGCCGTGGGAGGGACCCCCACGGACTTTCCATCGGCGCCCTCGAGGCGCAGGATCTGGGCGGCGTCGACCCTCGCGGTGAGATCCACGCTGAGGTCCTGGGCGCGGAGGGAGGGGATCGGGAGGGCGAAAGCCGCCAGGAACAGGGCGGTGGGGAAGGGCTTTCGGAGCATGCTCATCCTTGGGTGGGGGGCATCGGGAGGGGGATTCCGGCGGGGCTGCTTCGGAGGTCTTAGAGGCCGGCCTTTTTCCAGTCCTCCAGGAAGGCCGCCAGGCCCTTGTCCGTGAGGGGGTGGCCCAGCATCTGGTCGAAGATCTTGGGGGGGATGGTGGCCACGTGGGCGCCGGCCAAGGCCGCCTCGGTGACGTGGCGGGGGCTGCGGATGGAGGCCGCCAGGCAGGCGGTGTCCAGACCGTAGTTCTCGAAGATGGCCACGATCTCGCGGATCAGCAGGTTCCCGTCGTGGTTGCAGTCGTCCAGGCGGCCCAGGAAGGGGGAGACGTAGGTGGCGCCGGCCTTGGCGGCCATGAGGGCCTGGGTGGCGGAGAAGCAGAGGGTGACGTTGGTCTTGATGCCCTCCTGCTTGAAGGCGTGAGTGGCCTTGAGCCCCTCGGCCGTGAGGGGCACCTTCACCACCACGTTCTTGTGGATCTTGGCCAGCTTGCGGCCCTCCTCGATCATGCCGGGGGCCACCGTGCTGATGACCTCGGCGCTGATGGGGCCGTCCACGATGCCGCAGATCTCCTCGATGATGGCCTCGAAGGCCTTCCCGCTCTCCTTGGCGATGAGGGAGGGGTTGGTGGTCACGCCGTCGAGAATGCCGAGGTCATGGATGCGGCGGATCTCGGAAATGCTTGCGGTATCAACAAAAAATCTCATCACACACTCCAACGGATAAACGGGGCCTTTCATTGTCTCAGGCCTTCGGGAAAGCTCAAGGAATGGAGTTCCCCATGACCCTCGCCGCGACGCCCCCCACCGAGATCCCCGTCCTCGACCGCGGCTTCGTGAAGCTGGTCGATCACATGGGTTCGGACCTCTCGGTGGTGAACGCGGCGCGGGTCAGCTTCGGCAAGCGCAAGGACACCTTCGACGAGGGGGACGAGAAGCTCATCCGCTACCTGGCCAAGCACGAGCACACCTCCCCCTTCCGCCACACGGCCATGACTCTTCACGTGAAGGCGCCCATCTTCGTCTTCCGCCAGTGGATGAAGCACCGCATCGGCTCGGAGTTCAACGAGATCTCCGGCCGCTACGTCGTCTTCCCCGAGGACGAGTTCTTTGTTCCCGAGGTCTTCCGCCAGCAGGCCAAGGTGAACAAGCAGGGCTCCGAAGGCGAGATCGCCCCTGAGCACCGCGAAGCTGCGGCCAAGACCTACCTCGAGGCCTGCCGCTCCAGCGTGGCCCAGTACCGCGCCCTTCTGGAGATGGGCGTCTGCAAGGAGCAGGCCCGCTGCGTCCTGCCCCTGGGCCTCTATTCGGAGGTCTACTGGACCGTGAGCCTGCAGGCCGTGGCCCACTTCATCCGCCTGCGTTCCGATAGTCACGCCCAATGGGAGATCCAGCAGTACGCCGCCGCCGTGCGGGAGCTGGCGGAGCAGATCTATCCCGTGAGCCTCAGGGCCATGATGGAGAGCGAGGTCGGCTAGTTCGGACCCCGAAGCGCCGGGGCTATGCTGGGTTGATGGCGCATCCTCCCAGCCCTCCCTTGGATCCCGCGGGCTTCGATCTGCAGGGCCGGCTTTGGCTCATGCACTGCTCGGACGGCCCCGTGCCCAAGGCCAGCGCCGCCGCCGCGGCCCGCATGATGGAGAAGGAGCTGCGCCCCTGGGAGCTGCGCTGGGAGACGGACTTCCTGGGGGCCGGGGCCGAGGCCCGCCGGGCCGGGGCGAAGGTCTTCGGGGTGCGGGAGGAGGACCTGAGCCTCACCCTAAACACCTCCACGGGGCGGGAGGCCGTGGCCCAGGGCCTTTCTTGGGAGCCCGGCGACGAGGTGCTCTGCCCCTTGGGGGAATTCCCCTCCAACGCCTGGCCTTGGAAGGCCCTGGCCTCCCGGGGCGTCCAGCACCTGGAAGTGCCGTTATGGACGGGCCATCGGGCCGGGGCCGAGGCCTGGTCCACCCTGCCTCCCCCCCCGGACGCCGACGCGGAGACGCGGCTGCTGGAAGCCCTCACGCCCCGCACCAAGGTGCTGGCCCTCTCCTGGGTGCGCTTCCAGGACGGGCTGAAGCTGGACCTGGCCTGGCTGGGCAGCGCCTGCGCCGAACAGGGCGTGGCCTTGGTGGTGGACGGCATCCAGGGCTGCGGCACCGAGGTGCCCGATCTCACGGGGGTGGCGGCCTTGGCCTGCGGCGGCCACAAGGGCCTTCTGGCGCCCCAGGGCCAGGGCCTCCTGTGGACCGATCCCGCCTTCCGCCGCCGCCTGCAGCCCCAGGGCACCTGGATCTCGGTGGAGGACGGCACGGCCTTCGCGCGGCCCTCCACGGACTTCCAGCGCACCTGGCTCGCGGACGGCCGGGGCCTGGAGCCCGGGGCCCCCAGCTTCGCCGCCTGTGCCGCCCTGGCCGCCTCCTTGGAGCTCCTGGCTGGGGCTGGCGTGGCGGCCATCGGAGACCACGTACGGTCCCTGCAGGAGCGGCTCCTTTCAGGCCTGGCGGACCTGCCGGCCTGGGCCGAGGAGGCGGAACGGCTGCGGGGTCTATGGACCGAGGACCGGTTGGGCCCCATCCTGGCCCTGTACCACGGCGGCCGCGGGCCGGAGGCGCTGCAGGGCCTGCTGCACGAGGGCTACCGCCAGGGCCTCTACGCCTCCGTGCGGGAGGGCTACCTGCGCCTGGCCTTCCACGGCTGGCACGGGGAGGCGGACGTGGACCGCGTCCTGACCTGGCTCAGCGGAACATCCAGCTGACCTTCATCTGCACCGCGTCGTCCGAGGGCAGGTGGCGCAGCAGGGCCAGGTCCGGCCGGGGGCTCAGGGCGGAATGGTCGTTGAGGAGCTGGTCCGTTTGGGCCCCGTGGGTGTAGACCAGGAAGAAGGCGGAGCCGGGCCGGAATTCCCAGCGGCCGATGAGGTTGAGGTTCCACACCCGGTAGCTGAAGGCCGTGGGATCCGTGGTGGTGGTCGGGCTCAGGGTCCAGTCGGCCACGTAGGCCCGCAGGTCCCGGTAATCCCAGACCACCGCCAGCCACTGGCTGAACAGCTGCAAGGAGAGCCTGGGCGTGAAGGCGTAGGAGGCCCGCAGGGTCTGGTTGAACTGCTGGAGTCGGCGCAGGCCCACGATGGGCGTGGCGACGGGGGTCTCTAACCAGTGCCGCTCCCCGGCGTCGAAGGTGTGGCTGCTGTCCAGCTGGAATTCCAGGGCGGAGCCCACCTTGATGATCTGGAAGAGCTCCAGGTCGGTGGAGGGACCGCCCTCCCACCAGGAGCGGTTGGCGGTCACCCGCACGTACCAGGGCTTGTTGCCGGCGGTGTCGAAGCCGAGGTTGGGCGAGGGGATGGTGGGGCGGTGCAGGTACTTCTTCCGGGGATCCTCGTAGGTGCGCAGCTCCCGGTCGTCGTCCGTGGGCAGATTGAGGGAGACGGAGCCCCAGAGGGTCCAGAAGTTGGTGAAGTTGGTGTTGGCGCGGGTGCCGATCCAGCGGTTGAAGACCCGCCCGCTTTGATCCTGGTTGATGGAGAGGTCCGCTCCCCACTCCCAGTTGCGGAAGATGCCGGCGGTCTTGTCCCAGCGGCGGGTGACGCTGCCGTTGACGAGCCGCTCGTCGAAGCGGTTGCGGTAGCCCACGTCGTTGACGTTGAAGTCGTGCCCCACGTTGATGAGGCCCAGGAAGGCGCTCCAGCCGCTGGGCCACTGCTTGGCCCCCGTGAGGCGGCCGAACCAGCCCGGCACCTCCTGGCCCTTGACCCCCGCCTCGCTGCGGATGAGGGCGAAGTCCATGGTGCCGCTGCGGTCCTCGGACTTCAGCACACCGTCCACGGCGCCCACCGCAGCGCTGCGCCCCTGGACCCCCGCCTGGCCCAGGTAGGAGAAGAAGCCGCCCAGGTAGCTGCCCCGGGCGTCCAGGGGCTGCTGCATGCGCAGGATCCCGAAGCTGCTGAGGGGCGCGATCTCCCGCCGCACCTCCGTGCCGTCCGCCTCCCGCACGATGGCCCGGGCCGGATCCACGCGGGCCGCGAGCAGGCCCACGTTGAGGCCGGAATCGTACTTGGCGGTGTACTTGGCCGCGGCGCTGATTTCCGCCGCCAGGGGGCGGTCCACCACCTGCTCCCCGGCGCCCAGGCTGGGGGCTTCCACACCGGCGCCGATGCGCCGCGAATAGAAGAGGGTGGGGCCCACGGTGCGGAAGATCTCCGCCCCTTCCAGGAAGAAGGCGCGCTTCTCCGGGAAGAAGGTCTCCACGGTGGAGAGGTTCAGCACCGCCTGGTCCACCTCCACCTGGCCGAAGTCGGGCTTCAGGGCCAGGTCCACCTGGGAGTGGGGGGTGATGCCGAAATGGGCGTCCAGGCCCGCTTTGCGGTCCCAGCGTCGGTCGTCGAAGGCCTCGGTGGTCTCGAATTTCCGGGCCACGCTCAGGTAGGGCACCAGCTCCGTCCGGCGCTGGGGGCGCAGACCCTCCAGGCCCGACAGCTCCGGGAAGCGGCTCACGAAGGCGTCCTCGCCCCGGGGCACCACGGTCCAGCGCGTGAATTCCCGCAGCGGGCCCGAATCGATGCGGTTGAAGTTGATGCCCCAGGTCTGGGGCTCGCCGCGGCCCTTGATGCGAAGCAGGGAGAGGGGGATGCGCAGCTCCACGGACCAGCCCCCGTCATCCACGGCCACGGCGCTCTCCCACACACCGTCCCAGCTGGAATCGAAGGCGCTGTCGGCGAAGATCATCTGGTCCCGCTGGACGCCGGCGGCGTTCACCTCGAAGAGGTAGGCGTTGCGGCGGTCGTGCAGGGAGTCGATGGCCACGCCGAACCAGTCGCTCTGGCTGTCCTGGTCCCGCCGGTGGAGGCGCCGGATCACGTGGGTCCGGCCCCCTTCCAGGGCGGGGTCGTGGTGCATGCGGGCGCCCACGTAGAGGTAGGTGTCGTCGTAGAGCACCCGCACTTCCGTGCGCTGGCGGGAGGGTTGGCCCCGGTCCGGATTCTCCTGCACGAAGTCGCGCGCCACCGGTGCCGAGGCCCACACGGGCTCGTCCAGGCGCCCGTCCAGCTGAATGCCCCCCTGGATGCGGACGGCGCGCAGGGCCTTTTCCGCCTCCTGCCGCGGGGCGGCCGTGCCGGGCACAGCCAAAAGGGAGGTCAGGAGCAGGGGAAGGGTTCGCATCAGGGGGTCAATGAACAAGTCTGAGGAGCATACCCCTTTTTGCGAGGCATGAGTCAAGGGCTTATGCGGATGGGGCCGGAATCTCAGAGGGCGCTTGGGCGCCGAGGCTTTTCAGGGAGCGTGATGACGACGAAATCCGCGCCAACCTGGGAGGGCTCCCACCCTATGCTGGATCCCGAGGAGATCCCATGCGTCGTCGCATCGCCCTGATCGCCCTGGGTGCGGCCGTCCTGCCGGCCGCGCCGGGCCAACCCGCCGCTTCGAAGCGAGGGGGCCCGACGCCCATCAGCACCTACCGCGAGCTTCAGGCCCTGGAACACGATTCCGACGACTACACCCAAGGCCTGATCTACCAGGATGGCGTCTTCTACGAAGGGACCGGGCAATACGGCCATTCCCGGATCCGGAAGTACCGATACGCGAACGGGAAGCGCCAGGTGCTTCAGTCGGTCGATATCCCCTCCCAGTACTTCGGGGAAGGGATTGCGCTGCTGAAGGGCAAGCTCGTGCAGCTTACCTGGCAGTCGGAGAGGGGATTCATCTACCAGGCCAACGACCTTAAGAAGATTGCTGAATTCTCCTACCAGGGGGAGGGATGGGGATTGACCACCGACGGGCGGGATTTCCTCATGAGCGACGGCACCCCCACCATCCGGGTCCTGGACGGAGAGCGCCTCCTCGGTTCCGGCCAGTGCGTCGTGAAGCGGACCATCCAGGTCACGGACCAAGGCAGGCCGGTGGCCATGCTGAACGAGCTGGAGATGATCCAGGGCGAGCTTTACGCGAACGTGTGGCAAACCGATCGCATCGCCGTGATCTCTCCCAAATCCGGTGAAGTGCTGCGATGGATCGATCTCTCCAACCTGATCAGCCCCATGCAGCGGAGGCAGGCGGACGCGGTTCTGAACGGCATCGCCTTCGACGCCGAGGGCAAGCGCCTCTTCGTCACGGGGAAGCTTTGGCCGCAGCTGTTCCAAATCCGGGAAATCGCACCCAAAAAATAAGTGGTGGGCGCCTCAGCTCTCAGCCTTCCGACAGCTCCTCCATCGCCCGGCCCTTGCCCGGCGGCTTTCCCTTGCCGGGTCGGGCCAGGGTGCGCAGGGCCTCCGGGGCCGGGGGCAGGGCCGCCAGGTCCAGGGGGTGCAGGCGCTCGGAAAAGAGGCTCCAGGCCCGGGCCTGCCGGGGCAGGCGCTCGGGCTGCATGACCTCCCAGCCCTGGGCGTAGCTCACGAAGGGGGGCATCACCAGGGCGAAGCCGGTGTAGAGGAAGGCCGGGTGGCGCAGCCATCCGTCCTCGCCGCTGGGGCCCGGCGTGGGCACGGCGAAGAGGGGGTGCAGGCCCCCATTGATCCAGTGGCCGTGAGGGGGCTCGTGGCGGGGGTAGACGAAGATTCGGCGCCGGTGCATGAGGGTGTGGACGCCCAGCCGATGGGTCTCCACCGGTTGGACGCCGGTGCCCTCCAGGGCCGGCCCCCAGCTGCGCTCCGGATGGCCCACCACCTGGATGATCTCCCGGCCCGGGGCCGATAGCTTGCGGAAGATCTGGCGCAGCTCCTCGGCCTCCTCGCCGTCGAGGCTGCCCTGGTTGGGCTTGAGGTCCCCCAGGAGGGCGATCTTCCCCGGGGCATAGTCCTGGACGAGGGAGAAGACGCGCTCCCAGGTGTCCTGCTGCTGGGGGGAGGGCAGGGGGTCCGGTCTCATCCGCCGGGCGGCCCCGATGCGGGAAAAGAAAGCCGCCCACCGCAGGGGCCCGTAGTCGGGGAAGCAGACGGCGCGGCGGCTATCGAGAACGACGTGATCGGAAAGGGGAATCTGCATGGGTCAGGGCCCCAGCGGGGCGAACCCCCATTGGAACACAGGGGCCGCCCCGGGGCACCATCGCGATACGATGGCTCTGCGGGCGCCCGCCCGGACGAGGAGCCCCCTGAGCCCTTCCCACCGCATCGAGCTGGACTGGCAGGGGCATTCCCGCCGGGCCCTGCTCCACCTGCCGCCGGGGCCCGGACCCTTCCCCCTGGTGATGGCCCTGCACGGCACCGGGGGCACGGCGCGGCTCATGGCGGGCATCACGGGGCTCCACGGCGCCGCGGACCGGGAGGGCTTCGCCGTCCTCTATCCCCAGGCCCTGGGGGAGCCGGGCCACGAGGATCCCGGTCGGGGGGCGGCCTGGAACGCGGGCCCCGGCTGCGGATGCGCGGCCCATCCGGAGGCGGACGACGCGGGCTTCCTGGGGGCCCTGCTCTGGCGCCTGGTGGAGGGGGGGGTGGCGGACCCCGGCCGTCTCTACGCCTGCGGCCTCTCCAACGGCGGAAGGATGGTCTACCGCCTGGCCCGGGAGCTCGGGGACCGCCTGGCGGCCGTGGCGGTGGTGGCCGGGGCCTGGGACGGGTGCGAGGAGGGCCTGAGGGGTCCGGTGCCCACCCTGGTCATCCACGGCACGGCGGACCGCCACATCCCCTACGCCGGAGGCCGAGGGGCCAAGGGACGGGACCTGGAGCACCTGCCGGTGCCCCGGGCGGTGCTTCGCTGGGCCCGCCTCATGGGCTGCGAAGGCAAGCCCCGTCGCCGCTTCCAAGGAGGATTCGCCTGCGACATCCTCGAAGGCCCCGGGGTGGAGGTGGCCCTTTGGACCCTCGGGGGGGAGGGTCACGCCTGGCCCGGGGGCCGGGCCTGGTCCCCGGAGGCGGATCCGCCCACCCGCCTGTTTTCGGCCACGGAGGAGATCTGGGCCTTCTTCCGCCGCTTCCACCGGGGGAATGCGTGAGCCCGGCGGGGGCCCTCGCGGGGGCGGCGGCCTCGGGCCTCGCGGGGGGCCTGCTTTCGGGCCTCTTCGGCATCGGGGGCGGCATCGTCCTGGTGCCCTTCCTGGGGCTCCTTCTGAGGCTCGACCAGCACCAGGCCCAGGGGGTGACCCTGGCGGCCATGCTGCTTCCCAACGGCCTCCCCGCCGTCCTTCACTACCGCCGGGCGGGGGTGCGGATCCGTTGGAACCTGGTGGGCTTCCTGGCCTGCGGATTCCTGCTCGGGGTCCTGGGGGGGGCGGTGGTGGCCAACCGCCTTCCCGCGGGCCCGCTGCGCGGGGTCTTCGCGACGGCCCTGGTCCTCCTGGCCCTGCGCCTCGCTTTTCAGGGCGCGGAGCCCGCAGGCTCCGCGCCCTCGGCACCGGAGCGGGGATGGAGGTCCCTTCTGCTCCCCGGCGTGGTACCGCATCAGCATCCCAAGCAGCTTGCGGACAT
>CAYSXG010000084.1:0-9292 GCA_964434895.1 uncultured Solibacteraceae bacterium
TTCGCAGAGCAGGCCCAGGACCCCCATGCGCCGGGCCAGGGGCACCTCCCGGGCCGCCATCACCTTGAGCGCCAGGGCCCGGGCCTCCTCGGCCCCTTCGACCCCCAGGCCCGGCGGCGGGGGGACGTCCACCCGGGCCCCCTCGCGCAGGGCCGGCTCCCGGGCCACGGGCTCGAAGGCGCGGGGGTCCAGCAGGGCCAGGCGCGCCGCCTCGGGGCAGGAGAGGGCCAGGGCCATCTCCGTCCGGGAACCCAGGCGCCGGACCTCCCGGGGGTAGGTGGCGCAGCCGTCCGGCAGGGCCCCCTCCCCCAGGCCGCCCTGGATGCGGCAGAGGCGCGCCTCGTCCAGGAAGGGGCAGTGCCAGTGCTCGGCGGCCTCCATCCTCATGCGCCCGAAGTCCGAAGGCCCCCGGGCGTCGGGATTGGGCACCAGGCGGCTGGAGATCCTGCGCGCCAGCTCCGGGTCCCGCACGCCGAGGAGGGCCCGGTAGGTGGCCTCGTCCACCACCACGTTCCAGCCCGCGCAGCAGGTGTCCTCGCAGTCCCCGCCGATGCAGGCGAAGTTCTGGACGTAGGCCGGCGCGGAGAGGGGGAGGGGGGAGGCTGCGCTCACGGGATTCGAGGGATGGGCCATTATCCCCCCCGCGGGGCTATTTGCCGTAGCGCTCCTGGTAGTAGCGCTCGATCTTCTGGCGGTCCTCCTTGGCGAGGCCCTTCAGCCATTCATGGTCCGGCAGGGCCTTGGCCTCGGCGGCGACCCCCGGAAGCAGGCGCTCGGCCTCGGGAAGGAACTCCGTGTAGAAGGTCTTGGCCACCTCGTAGAAGCCGTGCCATTGCGTGTAGTCCGGGCCCATCATGGCCGCGCCCATGCGCGCGCGGCGGCCCTCGTGGTGCCAGAGCTCGTAGTAGGTCCACTCGATCTTCTCGTCGAAGGGCGTGGGGGTGAGCTTCCCGGCCTCCCGCAGCTTCTTCATGATGGCCCGGGCCGGCACGGCGAACTTCTCGTTGTAGAGGTTCACGGCGGCGTCGAACTGCTTGTAGTGGCCCTCCACCCAGCTCGGCCCGTGGCAGTTGGCGCAGACCTTCTGCATGTCGGCCCGGCGGGCCTCGGCGTTGTCCAGCTTCTTGGAGACCTCGGGGCGGAGGGTCCAGCTGATGCGGGCCCCCACGTCGTGGGTGAGGGGCAGGTCCGGGGTGGCGCTCATGTGGCAGGTGGCGCAGGTGGGCGCGGCACTGTAGTCCCGGCCGAGCACCCAGGTCTTCGAGTCGAGGTTCATCTTGGCGATGCTGGCGCGGTAGGCGATGCCGTGCTTGCTTTCGTTGTAGATCTCCGCCTGCGGGTGGTCCGGCCCCAGGTGGCACTTGCCGCAGTTCTCGGGCTGGCGGGCCACGGAGGAGGAGAAGGCGTGGCGGCCGTGGCAGGCCGAGCAGCTGCCCCGGGAACCGTCGGGGTTGATGCGGCCGATGCCGGTGTTGGGCCAGGTGGCGGGGTCCAGCTTCCCGGCGCCGGCCACCTTCACGGCGCTGCCGTGGCACTGCTTGCAGCCGGCGTTGGAGGCGGGCACCCCCTCGGTCAGGTCCCCCAGCACGTTGTCCAGGGAGCCCAGGATGTCCCCGGCCTTGGCGTGGTGGCTGGCGGCGAATTCCCGGCTTTCCTTGGCGTGGCAGCGGCCGCAGTCCTTGGGGGAGACCAGGACGGAGATGGTGTAGCCGTTGTGTTCGAAGGCCGTGGCGGCGTCCTTCTGGGCGCCGTGGCACTCGAAGCAGCCCACCCCGCTCGCGGCGTGGCGGCTTTCGGCCCACTGCCGCGTGGCCACGGGGGTGGCCGTCTCCCGGTGGCATTCCAGGCAGTCCCGGCTCGCCTGGGAGAGGGGGGCCTGCGCCGCCGACGGGCGGGGGGCCTTGGCCTTGGAGCCCCCGCGGGCGGCCCCGGCGCGGGCCATCCCCGTGAAGAGGACGGCGGCCATCAACGTCAACCCCGCGAACCTCCAGACGCGCCTGCCCATCGAAGCCCCCTCTTAATAAGACCAAGAGATCCTAATTCCAGAGTCGAGGCATTGTCCAGGCGCCTGGAGGGAAATTCCGTGACGGCGGTCACGGAATTTTTGGCTCAGGCCCTCTTCTCGAGGAGGACCACGGCCTGGGCGGCGAGCCCTTCGCCGCGCCCGGTGAAGCCCAGCCTTTCGGTGGTGGTGGCCTTGACGTTCAGGTCCTCCACGGGGATGCCGAGGAGGGGGGCGACGCGCTCCCGCATGCGCTGGCGGTGCGGGGCCAGCTTCGGGCGCTCGCCCACGAGGCCCACGTCGGCGTTCACCACGCGCCATCCCCGGCTCCGCAGGTCCGCCACCACCCGCTCCAGCAGGACCGCGGAGTCGGCCCCGGCGTAAGCGGGGTCGGTGTCGGGGAAGTGCTGGCCGATGTCCCACAGGCCCGCGGCCCCCAGCAGCGCGTCCATGAGGGCGTGGAGCATCACGTCGGCGTCGCTGTGGCCCACCAGGCCCCTGTCGTGGGGGACCTCGCAGCCCATGAGGACCAGGCGGCGGCCCGCTTCGGGCTCGGCGAAGCGGTGGACGTCGAAGCCCTGGCCCACGCGGAAGACGGGGCCCACCTCAGAGCTCCGGCGGAAGGATGGGGTTCTTCCCCGTGGTGGTGTGGTGGGAGCCGGTGTCGCTCAGGACATCCATGTCCGTGAGGGTGACGATGACCAGGGTGCCTTCGCCTTCCTCGCTCTGGATCTCCAGGGAGCCCCCGTGCTCGTGGACGATCTTCTTCACGGTGGCCATGCCCAGGCCCGTGCCCTTGGCCTTCCCGTAGCTGAAGAAGGGCTCGTAGATGCGCCGCAGCACCTTCTTGGGGATGCCCTTGCCGTCGTCCTTGATGCGGATCTGCGTGCCCCCGGTGACCCGCTCCCAGCTGAGGGCCACCTTCCCCTGCTTTTCGGCCACGGCGTCCAGGGCGTTGGCCAGGAGGTTCTCGATGACCCGGCCGAAGCGGTGCTTGTCGAGGTTGGCCCGGCAGGGGACGCCCTCCCCCACCAGGCTGACGCCCATCTCCGCGGCGTGCTGGCGGTGGTTCTCCACGAAGCCCTGCAGGTACTCCGCCAGGTCCACGGCCTCCACGCGGGGCTCCCGCACCTTCGCGTAGTCCAGCACGTCCATGCTGAGCTGGTTCAGCCGGTCCACGGCCTCCAGGACCTTGGCGAGGTGGTGCTGGCCCTTGGGGTCCCGCACGAGGTCCTGCAGGAGCTCGGTGTGGCCCCGGACGGCCCAGAGGGCGTTCTTGAAGTCGTGGACGATGCTGGAGGCGACCTGGCCCACGGTGGCCAGCACCTGGTTGCGCAGGTTCTCCTCCGAGAGCCGCGTGCGCTCGATGGCGATGGCGCAGAGCGCCACGATGGCCTCGAAGGTGGAGCGGTCCACGGGGTCGGTGATGATGCGCTTGCTGTCCAGGTACACCACGCCGATGCGCCGGCCCTGGAGGGTGAGGGGCAGGCAGAGGATGGTCTTGAGCTTGAGGTCCACCACCGACTGCTGGGCCTGGAGCTTCTCGTCGTCGGCGACGTTGTGGATCCAGATGGGCTCGCCCTTCTCGAAGACCGCGTGGACGCTGGACATGGAGAGCTGGATGCTGGACTCCACCTCCTGGCCCAGGTTGCGCTGCACCTTGGTCTCCAGCTCCCCGCCCTCCAGGAGCATGATGAAGCCCCGGTCCGTGCCGGAGATGGTGAGCAGGCGGTCCAGGGACTGCTCCAGCAGGTCGTCCAGCTCCACCTCGGTGCCCAGCAGGTGGGCCGTCTGGAGGATGGCGTGGAGGTGGACCTCGGTGGTGGTCTGGGAGTCGGCCCGCAGGTCCAGGGTGTAGGCGCCGTCCGCCAGGCGGATGGTGGTGGAAGGGGTCCACAGCTCCCGGGTGAGGCGGTTGCCGCCGATGAAGGTGCCGTGGCTGCTCTGGAGGTCCTCCACCCAGGCCTGGCCCCCCAGGAGCTCGATGCGCAGGTGGGTGCGGCTCACCATGCTGTCCGAGAGCACCAGGTCGCAGGAGCTCTGCCGGCCCAGCACCACGCTCCGGGTGAGGGGCATGACCCGCTCGAAGCCGTGCCGGTCCCGGACGATCAACGTGAAACGGTCCATCGTGGAGCTCCTGGGGGGATTCTAACCCATGAAGGAAGCGGGCCTGCCCGGACCCCGCGCAAAAACGCTATTCTTTCCCCGAAGGAGGGCCGGCCGGATCCCATTTCCCTCCCCGGAAGCCCATGGACCCTCACCGCCACCCCGACCTGGACCCCTCCCTGCGCGAGGAGGCCCTGGACTACTCCCTGAGGCCCCAGCGCCTGGGGGAGTACATCGGCCAGGAGAAGGTGAAGGCCCGGCTGGAGATCGCCCTCATGGCCGCCCAGAAGCGCGGGGACGTGCTGGACCACGTCCTGCTCTTCGGCCCGCCGGGCCTGGGCAAGACCACCCTGGCCCACGTGCTGGCCAACGAGATGGGCTCCCCCTGCAAGGTCATCCAGGCCCCGGCCCTGGAGAAGAAGGGGGACCTGGCGGCCATCCTCACGAACCTCGAGGAGGGGGAATTCCTCTTCATCGACGAGATCCACCGCCTGCCCCCGGCCATCGAGGAGATGCTCTACGCGGCCATGGAGGACCGCAAGCTGGACATCCTCATCGGGCAGGGCCCCAGCGCCCAGACGCTGAAAGTCGATTTGAGGCCCTTCACCCTGGTGGGCGCCACCACGAGGGCGGGCCTGCTCTCCAAGCCCCTCCACGACCGCTTCGGCATGGTGCACCGCCTGGAGTACTACACCCGCCGGGAGCTGGCGGTCATCGCCGACCGCAGCGCCCACGTGCTGGGGGTGGGCAGGGGTCCGGAGGGGGCCGAGGCCATCGCCAAGCGCAGCCGCGGGACCCCCCGCATCTGCAACCGCCTGCTGCGCCGCTGCCGGGACTACGCGGAGGTGAAGGGGGAGGGCGTCATCACCGCCGAGATCGCCGACGCCTGCCTGCGCCTCCACGAGGTGGACGACCTGGGCCTGGACGGCCTGGACCGGGCCTACCTGGAGGCCCTCTGCGGCAAGTTCCGGGGCGGCCCCGTGGGCCTTCGCACCCTGGCCGCGGCCCTGGGGGAGGGGGACGGCGACAGCCTCGAGGACCTGGTGGAGCCCTACCTCATGCAGATCGGCTTCCTGGACCGCACGCTCCAGGGCCGCCGAGGCACGGACGCCGCCTACGCCTACTTGGGACTCAAGCCCAGCGCGGGGCCCCTCTTCGGGTGAGGCCCCGGAGCGTGCTCCGCTCCCGCCTATCGCACACTCCGCGTGCTCCCGCGCGCTTCGCTTGCGGAGGCGGGTCCCTCTCCAAGGCCGCCGAGGCACGGACGCCGCCTACGCCTACTTGGGACTCAAGCCCAGCGCGGGGCCCCTCTTCGGGTGAGGCCAGGCTACCGGCCGGCCCCCTTCACGTACTTCTCCAGCCAGGCGTCCTCCTCCCACAGCATGTGGAGGATGTTCTCCCGGGCGGCGTAGCCGTGGGCCTCCAGGGGCAGGAGCACCAGGCGCGCCTTGCCGCCCAGGCCCTTCACCGCCTGGAAGAGGCGCTCGCTCTGGAGGGTGAAGGTGCCCGGGTTGTTGTCGGCGTCGCCGTGGATGAGGAGCAGGGGGGCCTTGATGTGGTCCGCGAAATTGAAGGGGGACATCTTCTGGTAGACGTCCTGGGCCTGCCAGTAGGTGCGCTCCTCGCTCTGGAACCCGAAGGGGGTGAGGGTGCGGTTGTAGGCGCCGCTGCGGGCGATGCCGGCGGCGAAGAGGTCCGAGTGGGCCAGGAGGTTGGCCACCATGAAGGCCCCGTAGGAATGGCCCACGCAGGCGGCGCGCTTGGGGTCCACCACCCCCCTGCGGTCCACCTCCCGGATGGCGGCCCGGGCGTCCATCACCAGCTGCTCCACGTAGGAGTCGTTGGGCTCGGCCTTGCCTTGGCCCACGATGGGGAACTGCGCGTTCTCCAGGACCGCGTAGCCCCGCAGGGCCCAGAAGACCGGGGACCCCCAGGAGGGCGTGATGAAGGCGTGGGGCGATTCGCGCACCATGCCCGCGGCCTTGGGGTCCTTGAACTCCGTGGGGTAGGCCTCCATGAGCAGGGGCAGGCGGCCGTCCCGGCCGGCCTCGTAGCCCGGGGGCAGGTAGAGGGTGGCCGTGAGGTCGACGCCGTCCTCCCGCCGGTAGTGGAGGGTCTCCTTTTTCACCCCTTCGAGGGCCTGGTAGGGCGTGGTGAAGCGGGTGAGGGCCTTGGCCTCGCCCGGCCGGCCGTAGGTTCGGAGGTAGAGGTTGGGGTAGGTCTTGGGCCCCTGGACGCGCGTGAGGAGGACCCCCTTTTCGGGGTCCATCAGCCTCAGGATCTCCTCGAAGCTGCTCTTCCCGTCCGCCTGCCAGAGGCGCCGGGTCCGGCCGGTGGCGAGGTCGTAGGCGTCCAGGAAGGGCCGATTCCCTTCGGGGGTGTAGCCCTCCCCTTCGAGGAAGAGGGAGCGATGGTCCTTGCTGAAGCGCAGGCCCCATCGGTTCTGCCCGTTGGGTGCCCGGGAGAAGTCCCCGGGGAGGTGGTAGAGATCCTCGGTGGAGAAGTCGAAGATGGGCTGGGGGTCCGGCGTGGAGGCCGAGGGATCCACGCGGTAGTAGCGCGAACGTCGGGTCTTCCACCAGCCGTCCACGGCGATGGCCATGTGGTCGTCCCCCCAGAGCACCTGCTCGAAGCGGTCCCGGGTGCGGAAGAGCGGGCGGGGCTCGCCCTGGAAGGGGGCCGGCCACTGGAAGACCGCGTCCCGATGGGGGACCTCCCGGGCGGGATCGCCCCCGTCCAGGGCCTCGGCCCAGACGAGGGTGGAGGGCTGGTCCTCCCGCCAGGCGACGTGCCGGCGGCCCTCCTCCGCGGCGTCGAAATCCACGGGGATCCGGTCCCGGAGGGGCTTGTCGCAGACCTCCGCCACCGCCGCCCCGGCCGCGTCGGTGATCCTCACTCGGAGGGGGAAGCGGTCCAGGGGAAACTGGTAGGAGAAGGGCCGATGCAGCTCCTGGACGAGCAGGTAGCGCCCGTCCGGGGAGGGCCGCAGCGCCTGGACCATGGCCGGGGGAAGCACCGGGGCCTCCCGTCCCGCCAGGTCGATCCTCCGCACGGCGACGGTGGTGTAGAACTCGAATCTCCGTTCGTCGGACTCGGTGCGGAGGAGGTCCTGGTAGGTGCGGGCCGGGGCCCTTCCCCCGACGGATTCCTGCACCGCCGGCCCCGTGGGGAGGGCCCGGGCCTCGGTGTAGGGGGCCGCGGAGGGGCGGACCCGGACGTAGAGGGAAGCCCCGTCCGAGGCCCAGGCGTAGGGGGATCCCAGGACGCCGCTGAGCAGGGGCTCCGAAAGGCGTCGGGCCTGGCCGGTGGCCAGCTCCAGCACCCACAGGGCAAGACCCTCCGCCTGCACCTCCACGAAGGCCAGGTGGCGCCCGTCGGGGGAGAAGCCCGGGTGCTCGAGGCGGAGTTTCGAAGGCAGGCCCGCGACGGGGATCTCCCGGCCGCTCGCGATGTCCTGGAGGCTCAGGCCGACGAAGTAGGCGCCGCGGGAGAGGTCGTGGTTGAGCGGGTTGATGCGCAGCCCCCCGAGGCGCAGCTCGGGCTGGGCGAGCTCCTCCAGGGCCTTGAAGCCCGGCCGCTTCAGGAGGGCCAGGTAGCGGCAGTGGGGATCCGGCTGGGGAAGCGGGGGGCGCTCCGCGATCACCAGGTCCTGGATGACCTGGGGGGGGACCTGGTAGGGCTGGGCGGTCTGGGCGAGGGCGGCCCGTCCCGCCGCCAGGACGGCGAGGCCCGCGAGCAGGGCCCGGATGCGAGGTGCTTTGGACTGCATGGGCGCGACTCCCGAAAAACTCGGGATCGAGTGTGCCACGGGCGGCGCCCTCTCAACCGTTCAGGAAGGATTCGATGGCCTCCGCCGCCGCCCCGAGGCGCGGGCCCTTGATGGCGATGAAGATGGTGTCGTCCCCGGCGATGGTGCCGGCGAGGCCCGGGATCTCCGCGTGGTCCAGCCGCACCGCGAGGGCGTTGGCGAAGCCCGGCTCCGTGCGCAGGACCAGGAGGTTCGGCGGGGCCTGGACGAGGCTGAAGCCGGGCAGGGCGGGGCGGGGGGCCTCCACCCGGCGGTAGAGGCCGTCGACCTTCTGGACGTGGAGCTTCTTGAGGTGCCGGGACAGGGTGCTCTGGGTGACTTCGAAGCCCTGGCGCTCCAGGAGCTGGAGCAGCCCCTCCTGGTCCGGGAGGTCCCGGTGCTCCACGAGGTGGAGGATGGCCTGGTCCAGGGTGCGCGTCATGAGTGGAATATGCATTCGTTTGCACGAATATGCAAGACCGTAACCCCCGCGTCACACCTGAAAATGCAGGGTATGTGTCGCAACCCAAAAAAAAGGTTGCACGAATTTGCAAATTGAATGCATATTATGCGTTCGGTCCGCGCCGATCTCCCCTTTCATGCGATTTCATGCAGGAAGCCATGCATACCCAAGCCATCCCCGCCCTCCTCCCCACCTACGCCCCCTTTCCCTTCCTCATGGTCCGGGGCGAGGGGGACCGGGTCTACGACGAGCAGGGCGCGGCCTACCTGGACTTCTACGGCGGCCACTGCGTGGCCTCCACGGGCCATGGCCATCCGGCGGTGCTGGCCTCCATCGCCCAGCAGGCCCAGGACCTCCTGTTCTACTCCACCGCCGGCCGGGTGCCCGTGCGGGAGCGGGCCGCGGAGGCCCTGGTGGCCTTCGCCAACGGGGACGCGGCCACAGGCATGGCTTCGGTCTTCTTCTGCAACTCCGGGGCCGAGGCCAACGAGAGCGCCCTGAAGATGGCCCTCAAGCTCACGGGGAGGAAGTCCTTCCTGGCCTTCGAAGGCAGCTTCCACGGGCGCACCCTGCTGGCCCTGTCGGTGACCGACGACCCCAAGCTGAGGAAGGGCTTCGAGGAGCACCTGGTGGCCACCACCTTCCTTCCCTTCGGGGACCTGGAGGCCCTGGACCGGGTCGATTTCGGCGGGGTGGCGGCGGCCATCCTGGAGCCCATCCAGAGCATGGCGGGGATCAAGACGGCCCCGGTGGAATGGTTCCGGGCCCTCCGGGCCAAGTGCGCCCAGGCCGGGACCCTGCTCATCCTCGACGAGGTCCATACAGGCTTCGGGCGCCTGGGCTCCCCCCTCGCCGCCAACCTCCTGGGCCTCGCCCCGGACTTCATCCCCCTCGCCAAGGGCCACGCACCGGGCCTTCACATCGGGCCGCTTTT
>CAYSXG010000085.1:0-9285 GCA_964434895.1 uncultured Solibacteraceae bacterium
TGCCCAGGAGGATGGCGGCGTGCTCGCCGGAGCAGCAGTGGTACCAGCGGCGGGGCCGGCGCACCTGGCGCCCGAACTGCACGAGGGGCACGTCCAGGGGCGTGAGCATGAGGGGGTGCTCGCTTTCCGGAAGCAGGGACATGGCCGCGGCCACGTGCTCTGTGTCCCCGTTGTGGCTGGCCACGCTGATGGCCTTCTGCTCCCAGGTGCAGCCTTCCAGCTCTCGGGCGAAGACGCGGATCATGAGGGGTTTCATCATGCTGCGGCCGTAGCAGAGGACGTCTCCCCCGAAGCTGTGCACCACACGCTCTCCGGAGACCCAGGCCACGGCGCCATGGATGGTGGTCTCCGACACATCGAAGCGCCGGTAGTCCACCAGGGGCTGCCAGTCCACCTCCCGGCCCGTGGGGATGCCGGGGACCTGTTTTCCGAGGGGGCTGTCGGGGTAGTGGGAACTCATGATCGAACCAGGAAAGAAGGTTGAAACCGCAGATTACGCGGATTCCGCAGAGATGGCCCTGCCCCATCCGCGTCATCCGCGGAATCTGCGGTCCCCGTTCTCAGTTCCCCGTCCTCCGGGCAATCTGCGGCGCGACGTGGGTCATGAAGGCTTCCATGTTGGCGAGGACCCGGGCGTTGTCGTGGTTGAAGAAGTCGAACCACAGCATGAGCCGGTCCTCGGGATGGAAGCGCTCCAGGATCTGGTCGGCGATGTCCTGGGCGTTGCCCACGAGGGCGTTGTCCGCGGCGTCGTCCACCTTGGAGGGGTCCAGGGTCCCGTCCAAGGCCTTCCAGTAGGCCCCCAGGGCCGCCCGGGCCTCCTCCTTGGCGGCGGCCCGCTGCCTTTCGGGGCCGAGGTGGGCCTGGGCGTTGAGGAAGACGAAGACCGTGCGCGGCATGTAGGCCCGCGTCCAGGGGCCCCCGGCGGGATGGTAGGCGGCGGCCATGCGACGGTGGGTGTCCTCGATGATCTCGGGCTTCGTGATGCTGAGGTTGAAGACCTGCACCGGAAGGAAGCGGTTGGCGTACTCCTGGAGTCGGGGGTCGTGGCTGCCGAGGACCGGCTGCACCAGCTCCCGCCTCCAGTGGGCGGGGATGATCCGCGTGGCCTCGAAGGCCCACCGCCGGGGGAGGCGGATGGCCTCGCCGGAGGCTCCGGCCAGCTCCCGGACCTTCAGCCATTCCGCTTCGCTTCGGAAATCCGAGGCTCGGATCTCATACTCGGGGACGTCCTCGCTGCGCAGGGTCTCCCCCTTGAGAAGCCGAAGAAAGACCTCCGTGGCTTCCCAGAAGAGGCGGTTCTTCACCTGGGGCCAAGCGGCCTCCTCCCATGGGCTCCGGGCGTCGATGCCGGTGACCCGGTTCATGAAGTCGAAGCGGCCCGCGGAGAAACCCAGGTGCAGGCGCCGGTCCTCCTCGGGGTCCAGGCCGTGAAGGGTGGCGAAGGTGGCCACCTTCTCCGCGGCGGCCAGGGGGCCGCCGTTGCAGACGATGTTCATGACCGCGGAGCCCACGTGGATCCGCCGGGTGCGCCGGAAGAGGTGGCCGGCCAGCTGGCAGATGTCCCCGTTCAGGCCCACCTCCCCGTTCCAGTGGGGCACCACCGGCTTCTGGTGGCGCTTCTGGACCTCGCTACTGAAGTGGCTCTCGGCCACCCAGGCCGTGCCGAAGCCCAGCTCGTCCGCGGCCTGGGCCTGGGAAAGGAAGTTGCGGAACATGGTGGCTTCGTCGGGCAGGTAGCCGTCCACCGGGGTCTGGGAGATGGAGAAGAAGATGTCGAAGTTCATGCCGTCGATCCCGCGCCGCCCGATTCTGGGCCCGTCCGGGGGGTCCCGGGGTTCATAGACTGCGGGTCCTTCCCCCGTCCACCGCGATGCTCTGGCCCCGGATGTAGGCGGCTTCCGGGGAGGCGAGGAAAGCGATGAGGGCGGCGGGCTCCCGGGGTTCCGCGACCCGGCCTTCGGGGATGAGGCGCACCATGTCGGCCCTCACCTCTTCGAGGGAGCGGCCGCTCTTCGAGGCCGCGGCCCTTTCGAGGGCCTCCAGCCGCTCCGTGGCCGTGGCCCCCGGCAGCACGTTGTTGACGGTGATCCCCGGCGGCAGCTCGTTGGCCAGGGTCTTGGCCCAGGCGGCGGTGGCGCCGCGGATGGTGTTGCTCACGCCGAGGTTGGGAAGGGGTTCCCGCACGCTGGTGGAGACGACGTTGAGGATGCGCCCGTAGCCGGCCTCCCGCATGCCGGGGAGGAGCAGCCGGACCAACAAGTGGGGGGCCATCAGGAGGCGGCCGAAGGCCCGCGCGAAGTCCTCCTCCTCCGCTTCCAGGAGGGGCCCCCCGGGGGGGCCGCCGGCATTGTTGACGAGGATGTGGATGGGGCCGTGCTCCCGCAGGTGCGCCTCCACCGCGGAGCGGAGCCCCGGTCGGTCCTCGAGGTCGGCCGCGAGGGCGTGGGCCTGGGGGGCCCCCGCCGCCAGCAAGTCGCCCCGCAGGGATTCCAGGCTGTCCCGACGGCGAGCCAGGGCGGTGATCCTGCAGCCCCGGGCGGCCAGGGCCAGGGCCGCCGCCCGCCCGATGCCCGCGCTGGCGCCGGTGACGAGGGCGTGATGGAAGCCCGGTTCAGGCGCCATAGCCGCCCGCTCCCAGCCGGCCGCGCACCTCCCACAGGGCCGGGAAGAAGCGCTTGTCCGCCCGGCCCGCCAGGTACTTCACTCCCGGATCCTGGAAGCTGGGGCCGCCCTCCCCCCGGGGCAGCCCTTCGGGAGGGCCCCCGCTCATGCGCATCATGTCCGTGTGGGCCACGCCGGTACCGGGTTTGAAGCCGATCATGCGCTCGGCCATGTGGTAGTGGCGGGTGCGCCAGACCCGGAAGCTTTCGTCGAACTCGATGAAGGACTCTGCCAGAAGGTGCAGGTCCAGGTGGGCCGGCTCGCTGTAGATCTGTACCAAGGAGCCGAGTTGGGCCTCGTGATCGACGACGTCGAAGCCCCGGTGCCGGAGCAGGTCGCAGAAGGCGTCCCAGAGCGTCGCGCCCCGCAGGGCCTCCTCCAGCAGCGCCCGGGATTCGGGGGATCCAGGGTAGAGCTCCAAGTAGCGGGGGTCCTTGAGGCCCGAAAGGAATTCCAGGGCTCGGAACTGCGCGCTTTGGAGGCCCGAGGCCGGCTTGAGGAAGTCGCGGAATTCCAGGAAGCGCGCGGGGCTCATGGTCTCCATGACGTGGATCTGCTGGATGAGGACGCGGCTGATCTCGATGCAGCGCCTCATGAGCCAGTGGGCCTCGCCGGGCCGGGCCGCCTGGAGGTGGACGACCACCGCCTTGGCTTCGTGGAGCAGGAGCTTGAACCAGAGCTCGTAGACCTGGTGGACGATGATGAACTGCAGCTCGTCGTGGGCCTCGGGCTCCGACAAGGGGACCTGGGCTCCGAGGAGCTCGGGGATCTTCAGGTAGGACTCGTAGGAGACGGGGCCGCGGGAGGTCATCCGGAGATTGTAGGGTTCTCAGAGCACGTCCGGTTCCGAAACCACCTGGTCCCGCCCCAGCCCCTTGGCCCTGTAGAGGCGCTGGTCCGCCCGGCGCAGGAGGTCGTCGGGGGTGTCCGCCGTCCCCCTCCACGTGGCGACGCCGATGCTGAGGCTGAGGGTCTCCGGGCCGCCGAGGCCGCCGAAGGTCCCCTGCCGTACCGCCTCCCGCAGCCGCTGGGCGAGGATCTGGGCGGCGCCATGGTCCGTTTGGGTGCAGATCACCAGGAACTCGTCCCCCCCCCATCGGCCCAGGGTGTCCGTCCTGCGCAGCTGGTCCAGGATCCGGCGCGTCACTTCCTGGAGGACCCGGTCCCCGGCCTGGTGGCCGTGGTGGTCGTTGACGTTCTTGAAATGGTCCACGTCCACCATGAGCACGGTGAAGGGCTTTTTGAACCGGGCCACCAGGTCCACTTCACGCTCCAGGAGCTCCGTGATCTTGCGCCGGTTGGCCAGGCCCGTGAGGGGGTCCTCGACGGCCAGGTGGTAGAGCTTGAGGCGGGCCTCCTCCAGGCTGAGCAGGCGGGCCAGCTCCTGGGCCGCCACTTCGAAGAGGCGTTCGAATTCCCCGGCGGTCCTCCGCTCCACCAGGAGGGTCATGCAGCCGTAAGGCGTGATGTGGGGCAGGGTCAGTGGGAGGCTCAGCCTCACGGGCTCCCGGAGGTTCATGGGCTGGTCGTCCCGCCCCGCCAGCGTCCACTGGCAGGGCGGTTCCAGGGGAGCTCCGAGGGCCTGGAGGGTGGCCCTTTCCAGCTCCCGCCCCTCGGCGATGTTCACCGCGCGGCCCCGGATCCCCTTGGCCAGCAGGGCCTGGTCGTCGTGGAACATCACCAGGGCCGCCCCGGGCAGCACGAGCTCCTGGATGAGGGCGAGGAAGCCGTTCACGAGATCCGGGGTGTCGCCGGTCATGGTGTAGAGCTTGGAGATGGCGTCCCGCAGCGAGGTCTCGAGGAGGCGGTGCTCCAGGGCCGCCGATAGCCGGCGCTGGATGGCGTCTACGCCTAGGGTTTCCGGGTTCACCGGACGGGGCTTTCGGGGGGTCCGGTTGGGGGGCCGACCTTCCATCAAGGCCAGGGCCTCGGTGACCAGGGCTTCCAGGTCCGGGTGCTTGTGGAGGAAGCTGTCCGCCCCGCAGATGCGGGCCCAGAAGGCGCTCAGGTTGTTGCCCATGGAGGTGAGCAGCACCACGGGGATGTGCCGCGTGGAGCGGTCGTCCTTGATGAGGCGGCAGAGCTGGTAGCCGTCCAGGAGGGGCATGACGCAGTCGGAAATGACCAGGTCGGGGTGCTCGTTCTGCAGCAGGATGAGGGCCTCCGCGCCGTTCCGCGCGGTCACCACGTGATGGCCCCGGGCGGCCAGGTGGGCGCGCATCTGGGCCAGCTGGAGGTGGCTATCGTCCACCAGGAGGACTTCGAGGCCCTGAGGGTTGGCTTCCGGGGACGTCATGGTTTCCGCTTTTTCGGGAACCGAAGGGCCGAGGATTAAAACGAGCGGGGCCCTTGGGTTTAGGAGGGCTTCGGGAATAGCAGGAAAAAGGACGTGGGCCCTTCGGGATGGGTCTCGAAGCGTACGCTGCCCCCCATCGCCTGCATGAACCCCTTGGTGATGGCCAGCCCCAGGCCGGTGCCCCCCCGGGTGCCGCCCTCGGCCTGCTGGAATCTCTGGAAGATCCGACCCTGGAAATCCTCGGGGATGCCCTTCCCGGAATTCCGGACCTCCATTTCGAGCCCCTCGTTCTTGGGGGACAGGCCCAGGACCACGCGGCCCCCGTCGGGGCTGTGGGCGAGGGCGTTGCTCAGGAGGTTCACGAGGCACTGGGCCGCCCGGTCCGGGTCCACCAGGATGCGGCCGGGGGGGGGATCCGGGGCCTCGAGTTCCAGGCTGATCCGGCGTTGGAGGCCCAGGGAGCGCATTTCGTCGAGGACGCCGGCGCAGAGGGCCACGGGGTCCAAGGAGACCGGACGGACCACGAACTGCCCCGATTCCAGTTTTTCGAGATCCAGCACCGCGTTCGAGATGCGGAGCAGGCGATCCACGTTGCGCTGGCAGATATCCAGGAGCTCCCGGGAATTTTGGGTCTGACCCTGTTCCCAGGCCCCCCGCAGAAGGCTCAGGGCCGAGCTGGTGGCCCCCAGGGGATTGCGGAGCTCGTGCACCACGGTGCTGACGAAATCCGCCCGGGCCTGGTCCGCCTTGAGCAGGCGGCGGTTCGCGTCCCCCAAATAGCTGAGGGTCACCATGGCCCCGAAAACCTGGTGGAATTCCTGGTTCGCGTCCTGAAGGAGCTCCTGGTGGGCGGCATGGTCCCGAGGATCGACCCAGATCCCCCACCGTCCCTGGAAGCCGCCCCCGGCCACGGGGAGGGGGAAGTCCACGTGGGTGAGCTGGCGGGGTGGCTTTTCCTCCACGGGACGGAAGCGGCTCTCCAGTCGCATGGGGGCCCCGGAGGCCAGGGGATCCCCCAGGAGGTCGGAGCGGATCTCTTCCAGCACCGCCGGATCGAGGCCCGTGGAGGCAAGGAACTGGGCGCGGGGGCCGAAGGGGGTGGGATAGACCAGGTACAGGGCCCCGGGCAGGACGAGGTCCTCCAAGAGGGTGAGAAAGGCCCAGCCCAGGGCCGTGGGGTCCTCCACGCGGGACCTCAGCTCGGCCACGGCATTCACGAGGGTGGTCTTGAGGAGCCGGTTTTCCAGGGCCGAGGCCAGCCTGCGCTGGATGGCGTCCAGGCCGTGGTCGTGCCGCGGGGATCGGGTCTTGGTGGAAAGGTCGGGAAGGGGCTCCTCGCGCGCCAGGCGGAGGGCCGCCGCCACGACGTCGTCCCTGTTCTGCCCCTTGGTGAGGACGAGGTCCGCCCCGCAGGTGCGGGCCCAGAAGCGGGCCAGGCGGGTCTGGGCCCCGGTCAGGAGGATCACCGGAAGGCTCCGGGTCTCCGGGGCGTCCTTCACCAGCCGGCAGAACTGGTAGCCGTCCATGAGGGGCATCTGGCAGTCGCTGAGGATCAGGTGGTAGGGGCGCTCGCCCACCTGGAGCAGGGCCTCCGCCCCGTTGCGGGCCTCGTGCACGGCGAAGCCCGCCTTCTCCAGGGCGACCCGGATGACCCGGAGCTGCGTGGGGCTGTCGTCCACCACTAGAGCCTGCTTGGGCGACTCGGGGGACGCATTCATGGCAGGGTATCTCCGGGGGTATGGATGATGCGTCAGGGAGGGGGCTCAAGCTGTTTCGGGACCTCCGCGCGGGCTCTTGAATCGGGGCGGTGCTGATGGACGCGACCCTGCTGCTGGCCCTGGCCCGGGGCCACCTGGGTTCCGATGCGCCGGGGGTCCAGAACCTGTGGGTGGGTCCCCGGGCCCTGGTCCTCCAGTGGCAGCCCCGCCGGAACCGGGGGGAGGGGAAGGCCCCTCGGTGGGTCCTCCTCCTCAGCCCCGCCCCGGAGCTCTGGCGCCTGGAGGAGCCCGACGAGGCCTGGAAGCTCCTCAAGGCCGAAGGCCGCCCGGACGAGACCCGGAGGTGGGGGTTGGAACTGAAGGGGGCCCGCCTGGTGGAGGTCCTCGGGGACCCCCGGGAGCGATGGCTGGGCCTCATCTTCCAGCGGCGGGCCCTGACCGGCCGCATGGAGGTCACCCGCCTGGCCTTCCAGGCCTTTCCGGGACGAGCGGGCCTCCGGCTGGACGCCGTGGACATCGCCGGCACCCGCGCCAACTCCGGGGGCGTGCGACTGGGTCTGGGTCAGGCCTTTCCGGCGGCCCCCCCGGAGCCCGAGGCTTCCACGCCCCCCTACCGGCGCTTTCTGGAGGCCTGGGGCGAGGGGGCCGAGGCGGCCCTTCGGGGGGAGGTCCCCGAGATCCTGGATGGGCAGGGCAGCCTCGCGGAGCGACACCGGGCCTGGTCCCTGGAGCGGGCCCGCAAGCTGCTCATGGCCCCCCGGACCCAGGCCCAGGACCGGAAGTGGGAGGGGGAGCGCCTGCGCCTGCTGCGCCTGGGCGCGGCCCTGGAAGCGGATCGGGCCAAACACGAGAAGGCCTTGGAGCTGAAGGCCCGCGCCGCCCTCCTCTCGGCGGAGCTCTACCGGCTGAGGGGGGCCTCGGGTCGGGTCACCCTGCTGGACGGGAGCACCCTGGAGCTTCCGGAGGGGCGCTCCGCCGAAAGCACCGCCCAGCGCTGGTTCGCAGCCGCCAAGAAGGCGGAGCGGGGTCTCGCCCGGGTGGCGGAGCTGGAGCGGGAACGGATGCGACAATGGAAGGAGCTGGAGGTCAGGCTCGGCGCCCCGCCCGAGCCCCGTCCCCCGGCTCCCCAGGAGCGCCCCCCCATGAAGGATCCCAAGCCCGTCCGAGACGACCGCCGCCAGGACGGCAAGGGCAAGGCCTTCCGAAGCCTCCAGGTGGAGAACTTCGAGGTGCTCATCGGCAAGGGGGACGCGGATAACGACCGCCTCACCTTCAAGGTGGCCACCGGCGCGGATTTCTGGCTGCACGTGGCGGGCCAGCCCGGCAGCCACGTCGTCATCCGCAACCCCGACAAGGTGAGCGAGCCCCCCCGGGAGGTGCTGGAGCGGGCGGCCCAGCTGGCGGCCTGGCATTCCAAAGCCCGGGAGGCGGGCAAGGTGGAGGTCCACTGGTGCCGGGTGGCCGACGTCAGCAAACCGAGGGGCTTTCCGCCGGGCAAGGTGATGCTGAAGACCTTCAAGAGCCTCCGGGTCTATCCGAGGGAATGAGGTCGCCGGGCCGATCCAAGCCCTATTCGTCCATCGCCCCCCTGCCGGAGCCTTTCATGAAGATCCCCGCCGCCGTGGCCTGCCTCGGCCTCCTGGCCCTCCCCCTCCGCGCCGATCACGGCCCCGGCACCAGCGGGGGCGGCATGGGGGTCCAGAGCGGGGAAACCCTGCGGGCCGGCCGCTGGGCCCTGGAGCTCCGCTCGGACGAGACGGTCTTCAAGTCCCTTTCCGACGATCAGATCCGGGCCAAGGCCGCCTCCGCCGGGGACATCGACCTGCTGGACCGCAGCCTGCTCCACACCCTCAGCCTCGCCTACGGCCTGAGCGACGCCTTCCAGCTCTCCCTGTCCACGGGCTACTACCAGGCCAGCGGCGGGGCCACGGCTTCCTACGACGCGGATACGGGCAGCCTGACCCGGGTCTCCAACCGTCCCTCGGGCCTGACGGACCTTTGGATCCAGGGGAAATGGGCCTTCTACAAGGGGCCCTCGGGTCGCTTCGCGGCCTTCGCCGGCCTCAAGGCGCCCACGGGCCGCAAGGAGGTCCGCGACGAGGCCGGGGAGCCCGTGGACTTCGCCTCCACTCCGGGTTCCGGGGCCACGGACTTCCAGGCGGGCCTCGGCTACTCCACCTTCCTCACCGCGGCTTGGACCTTGGACGCCAGCCTGGGCAGGACTCTCCGCGGCTCCTACCGGGGCTACCGACTGGGGGATCGGACGGACGCGGGCCTGGCCTTGGCCTACCGTTGGACGGCCCGGACCGGGACCTTCCTGGAGCTGAACTACCGGGAGATCGGGGCGGTGAGCCGGGACGGCCTGGTGGACGACAACAGCGGGGGCCGGGCCCTCTTCCTGAGCCCCGGCCTTCGGGTCCTGATGGGCCCCGCCCTGACCGTGGCGGTCCAGGTGCCCCTGGTCCAGCACCCCCGCGGGGCCCAGATCGAGACCCGCTTCAAGGCCGTGGCCGCCCTCGCCTGGACCTTTTGAAGCCCCCGTCCTACGTTTAATACCAATTTGCCATCAATGATTAAGTTTTGAATATCCAAAGTCGCAGAGGCTTT
>CAYSXG010000086.1:0-9212 GCA_964434895.1 uncultured Solibacteraceae bacterium
CCGCTTTTTCGGGGCTGACACCCCAGACTAGGTCACGCCATTGCTCCGAGCCTTGGCCTTCACCGTCCGCAGGGCCCCTCGGGGATCCTGCAGGGGGGCCAGCACGAAGCGGATCGCTCCGCCGTCCGGACCCGGGACCTCCCCCATGACCAGGGGGCCCGCCAGATGGGCCACCTCCAGGCCGGTCTCGGCCCTCAGGTCCAACCAGGACCCCGTGGACTCGAATTTGCGTCCCAGGGCCCTGCCCCTGTCTTCCAGGGCCTTCGGGCGGGGGTAGACCTCCACCTGCAGGACCTCGGCGGGCAGGCGCCGAAGGAGCTCCGGGAGCGCGGCCCCGGCGGCGGGAAGACCCAGGAGGCCTCCGAGAACGAAGGGGGAAAGGAGACGGGGAAGCATCGCGGCTCCAGGGAAGGGGCTCATGCTGGCAGGGCGGCCTCCCCCCCGCAAGCCGATCAGAGCCCGAAATCCGACAGGACGTTCTTGGACTCGAGCAGGGCCTGCCGCTCCGTCACGTGCTGCATCAGCCAGGACCACTGGGAGCGCCGGCGCAGGGGGGCCAGGAAGGGGTTCCTTTCGTACCAGGCCAGGCAGCTGAACCCCTGGGAGAAGGCCTGGCGGGCCAGCCCCATGGCCTCCGCCTCCTCGCCGAGGTTCATGAAGCAGCCCGCAAGGATCAAGGTGATTTCGCCGTCCGGGGAGCGCAGGCCGGCGCGTTCCCTTTGGTAGTCCCGCAGCAGCCGGGAGGCCTCCTCCCGCCTTCCCTCCAGGGTGGCCCGATGGACCGAGGCCAGGACCCGGAACTGGCGGTGGCCGGCGCTCATCTGCTCCACCTCCCGGAAGAGGGCCAGGGCCCGCTCCGGGTTCCCCCGCATCAGGGCCAGTTCCCCACGGTAGTAGCGGCAGGCCGCGTTCCGCGGGTCCCCGGGCCATTCCCAAAGGGTGCTCTCGTAGTCGTCCCATCGGCCGGCGTAGAGCAGGTGGAAGGCCAGGCGGGGGGGACGGGCCCCCGGGGGGCTTTGCTGGCGCATACGCTCCTCCGCCGCCAGGGCCAGGGGTATAAGGCCCGCATAGCGGGCGGGATACAGGATGGCCCCCAAGATCGTGAGATCCCGGGGCCGGGCCCTGCGGGAGGCCCGCAGCAGTTCCAGGGCCTCCCGGGCGGATCCGAAGTCCGTCCGCAGCCTCGATAGGAACTGGACCCCCCGCGGCAGGAAGGGCACCAGGCGAAGGGCCGCCTCCAGTTCGGACTGGGCCAGGGACTGGTCCTCCCGGGAGTCCCCCGCGGTGCCGTTCATCCGGAAGTAGGCCAGCATGCCCAGGTGGACCCGGACCGCCGCGCAGTCGGGCAGTTCCTGGGACAGGGCCCGAAGCGCTCCCATGGCCTCCGACATCTTCTGGGCGTCGTTGCCCAGGGCCATGGCTTCCATGAGACGCCAGAAGGGGGGGGCCTCCTCGGGCACCAGGGCGGCGAGGGCCTCCGGATGGGCGCCGATGGGGAGAGCCTCCGCCAGCCACCGGAAGGCCTCCCGGGGGGGCAGGTAGGGGCTCGAGCTCTCCCGGTAGGCCGCGCCCTCCTTCAAGTCGCTCATCCAGGCCCATCGCAGGGTCCATCCGAGCCGCTCCTGTTCCCGGCTCGCCCTCAGCCTCAGGACGAGGACCCTCCCCTTCCCGCCCCGGGCCAGGGAATCCTCGGTGGGGGCGTAGGGCATCCGGAAGATCGGGGAGCCGGTGCTGGTCTCCAGGAAGTCCTGGACCAGGGTGCCCAGGGCGTAGCGGTAGGTCTCCCCCAGGCCGGCGGTCCCGTCCACCTCCGGGTCCACCAGGACCACCGTCGGATGCTCCAGCACCTTCCGCCAGTGCCGGATCCCCCAAGTCCCGATCCCGATCCAGAAGATCAGGGACAACGCCAACCACGCCCATCGGGAGCGGTTCATGGGCGCCCGCCGGCGAAGGGGAAGGAGGGGGGGAAGGAGGGCATGGGGTTTCCGGATCTTAACGACTTACCATGCATCCTGGAGGTCCCCATGCGTCGTTGGCCCGCCATCATCCTGCTGCTCGCCTTCGGAGTGCTGGTGGGGTGGTGCAGCAACGAGTCCCAGCAGCACCGCTCGACGCGGCCCCGCCCCGTGGCGCCGAGGCCCTCCCTGCCCGCCTCGGAGCAGGCGGTGATCGACCGGTTCCGGGAGGCCCGGGATTCGGTGGTCTACATCACCTCCATCGCCTACCAGCGGGACTGGTTCTCCTTCGACGTCCAGGCGGTCCCCAGCGGCACCGGGTCCGGCTTCCTCTGGGACACCGAAGGCCACGTGGTGACGAACTTCCACGTCATCCAGGACGCCGACGAGCTGGAAGTGACCCTCTCGGACCACTCCACCCACCGCGCCACCGTGGTGGGCCGGGCCCCGGACAAGGACCTCGCCGTGCTTCGCATCGCCGCGCCCCCGGCCAAGCTCCGGCCCATCCCCCTGGGCACGAGCGGGGACCTGCAGGTGGGCCAGAGCGTGATGGCCATCGGCAACCCCTTCGGCCTGGACCAGACCCTCACCACCGGCGTCGTCAGCGCCCTGGGGCGGGAGATCCAGAGCGCCACCCGGCGCCACATCAGCGGCGTCATCCAGACGGACGCGGCCATCAACCCCGGCAATTCCGGAGGTCCCCTGCTGGACTCCGCGGGCCGCCTCATCGGCGTGAACACGGCCGTCCAGAGCACTTCCGGGAGCAGCGCCGGCATCGGGTTCGCCGTGCCCGTGGACACGGTGAACCGCGTCGTTCCCCAGCTCATCGGGCACGGCGCGGTGGCCCGGCCGGACCTGGGGTTCCAGCCCCTCTCCGCGGCCTACGCCAACTCCTTCGGCGCCCCCAAGGGGGTCGTCGTGGCGAGGGTGGAGTCCGGGGGGGCGGCGGAGCGGGCCGGCCTTCGGGGCCTCCACCGAAGCGGGCGGCGCTGGGAGCTGGGGGACGTCATCGTCGGTGTCGAGGACCGCCCGGTGGCCACCCTGGACCAGCTCCTGGACGCGGTGGAGGCGGGGCCGGTGGGGGGTACCGTGCGCCTGGAGGTGCTGCGGGAGGGGCGCCACCTGAGGGTGCCCCTGAGACTGGAGGCGGCCAGGGACTGACCCGCCCTCAGCGCCCGAAGGTCTCGTCGAGGGGACTGGGCGCGGCTTCGGGCATTTCCACGACGGCCTCCCCCGCCCCTCGCACCGGAAGCTGGAAGGCCCAGAACCCGAACAGGTCCACCCGGTGGCTCAGCCGCAGGCTGATCCTCATGCGCTCCACCTCCCCTTCCCGCCATCGCTCCACCTGCACCGCCTCCGAGCCCTCCGCCGCCTCCCCCAAACCCAGGCGCGCCGCTTCGCGAAGAAGCTGGGACTGGATCTCCGCCTCGCTGCGCCCTCGAGGACGGCGGCAGGCCTGCCGGGCCTGGTCCATCCAAGCGAATCGGGCCCAATAGACCGGGACCACCTTGGCGCCGAAGGCCGCGAGGCCCCCGAGCAGGAGGAGGAGTTGGGCGCGGCGGACCCGGCCCCGAAGCCGATCCGGGGGTCCCCACCCGACGAGGGTGACCAGGAGCCGCCAAGCCAGCCAGAGGGCCCAGACCAGGAGCACGAGCAGGGTCCGCAGGAGGTCGGGGATTCCAAGGGCGGAGCGGGGTTCCGACCGCATAGGAACCTCAGAGCCCGAACATCCCGAGCATGCCCTCCCGCTGGATGCCGTCGGAGATCCGCCCTCCCCGGATGGTGGGGTTGGCCTCCTTGGCGAGCTTCAGGCCCCCGCGGACGTTCCCCTTGACCTCGCAGTCGTCCAGGGTGCCCAGGGCCCCCTCGGCGAAATGGAGCCCCAGGTCCCGTCCCTTGAGGAAGCGGCATTTGCGGAACATGGGGTTCCCGCCCCGACTCACCTTGGCGCCGGCCATGACGTGGTCGCGGATCTCGCAGCCTTCCAGCACCCCCAGTCCCTGGTCCGAGACCTGGACGCCGAAGCCCATGCCCGCGCTCAGCTCGCAGTTCCGCAGCAGCGGATTGCCCCCCTGGCTGATGACCAAGCCCGAGAGACGGTTGGCGAAGATGGAGCAGCCTTCGAGCATCCCGAGGCCCCCCTCGGTCACGAAGACCCCGTATTCCCGGCCGTCGTGGATCTTGCACTGGCGCAGCAGGGGTGAGGCCCCGGTCGAGACGAGCAGGTTGGAGCCCTTGTTCCCGAAGATGTCGCAGGCCTCGAAGGTGCTCTGGCCCCCCTTCACGGCCAGGATGCCGAATTCCTCCCCGTCGTGGATCTGGCATCCCTGGAAGCGGGAGCGTGCCCCGGCCTCCAGCCGGACTCCGGTCCGGCTGTTGCGGTAGATGTTGCACTCCTCGAAGACCCCCTCCCCCCGGTCGCCGATCACGACGCCGCCGTTCTTGGCGTGATGGATCCGGCACAGGTGGAAGCGGGTGCGGGCCCCGTCGCTCACCCGGACGCCGGCCCCGCGCACCCCGGAGATCTCGCAGCGGTCCAGGAGGCCTTCGGCCCCGTCCATCACCAGGACGCCGTCGCCGCCGCAGTCCTTCACCTGGCAGCGCCGGAAATGGGGACGCACCCCCGCGCCGTGGATCACCACCCCTGCGGCCTCCTCGCTGATGAATTCGCAGTCCTCCAGCAGGATCTCGCCCTGGGGCAGGTCCAGGGCGCAAAAGACCGGCCCCCCTTCGGCGGTGGCCTTGGCCCGCAGGGTCAGGTTCGCGGCCAGCCCCTCGTCCGTGCGGAAGGTGAGGCAGGGGCCGAACTCGCTTTCGATGACGATGTCCTCCGCCTTGCCGTTGCCGATGATCTGGACGGGCCTCTCCACCACCAGGGTCTCTTTGTAGACCCCGGGCATCACGAAAATGCGGGTGCCGGCGGCGGCCCGCCGGAGGGCCACGGACAGGCTCAGGCAGTGCCCCTGGCCGGTCCGGCTGACGATCAGCACCTCCTGGCTGGGGTCCGGGGCCTCATCGCTCCAGGAATGGACGTCCTCGTCTTCCACCATCGGATCCGGATCCGGCGCCACGGAGGGGGCCGGCGCCGGGGCCAGGCCCACCCACCTGGGATCCTTCGCCGCCCTCAGGGCCTTGGACAGCTCCTCGGCGTTTTGGAAGCGGTCCTCCGGCCGCTTGGCCATGGCCTTTTGGACCAGGGCCGCCACCGCGGGGCTGAGCCCCTCGATGTCCCCCGGCGCCAGCGGCTCCGCCGGATGGAGCAGAAGGCGGTTCAGCACCATGGAGGGCGTGGTTCCAGGAAAGGGTTTCCTTCCTCCGGACAGGGCCTCGAAGAGCATGACCCCCACGGCGAAGAGGTCCGAACGAGGGCCCGCCCGGCCGGAATCCAAGTATTCGGGGGCCATGTAGTTGAGCGTGCCCATCCAGGTCCCGTCGCTGGTGAGGTCCGAATTGGCCAGGGCCGCCACCCCGAAGTCCATGACCTTCGCCTTGAGGCGGCCGCCCTCCCTCAGGATCCGCACGTTGGAGGGCTTGACGTCCCGATGGACGATCCCCTGGGCGTGGGCCTCGGAGAGGGCGTCGCAGACCTGGGCCAGGATCTCCAGGAACTCCGCCTTGGAGAGGGAGCGCGTCTTGATGAGGCCCTCCAGGTCCTCCCCCCGGACGAATTCCATAACAAGGTACAGAAATCCCTGGTCCTCCCCGAACTCATGGATGGTGACCACGTTGGGGTGGTTCAGGGAGCCCGCCGCCTTGGCCTCCCGCTCGAAACGGGCACGCGCCTCGTTGCCGGCGGAGCTGGCGGCGAGGATGCTCTTGATGGCCACCTCCCGTCCCATCATGGGGTCGACGGCCAGCCAGACCGCCCCCATGGCCCCTTGGCCGATCTGACGGACCACTTGAAACCGGCCGATATGGGTGAGCATGGACCTCGCTGACGGGAAGCCTCTTATCGGGTCGCCGATTCAAAACCTTTCGGCCTGCAAACCCGCAGGCCCCCGGGAACCGGGGGCCTGCGTCGCTTCGGGTGGGTTTCGCCGGGGAATGCGCCCTAGAAACGCAGGCCCGCGTAAACGTTGGCCGAGGCCGCGGGGGCCATGGACTTGAGCATGTTCGAGTCGATGTTGGTCAGGCCCACCACGCCGTTCTGGGACTGCTTGAGGAGGGGAAGCCCGAGATCCGCCCCGAAGTAGGGGCGGAGGCCCTTGCGCTCATAGGTCCAGTCGATGCTCACCCGCACCCAAGGACGGAGGTAGGTCGTGCTGGCGTTGGCGCTGCCCGAACCGGGGGCGGGGGCTCCGCTGGGGTAGGTCACGTAGACGGGCCCCACGGCGCTGATGGCTTCGCCCCGGGCCTCCCCATGGACCCCCAGGTTGAGGCCCTTGCCCAGGTCCCACAGCCTCGAGATCCCCGCCATCCAATAGGAGTAGCGGATGCTCACGTCGGTGGTCCTCAGGTTGATGCCGGCGCCGGGGATGGCGCCGTTGTAGTCGAGGTTGGAAGAGCCCTCCAGCTTGCCTCCCAGGGCGTAATACCAGCCCTGGGTGCCGGGCAGTTCCCCCAGCAGGCGCAGGCCGCCGCTGGTCATGGTGCCGGCGCGGTCGTGGACGGTGGTACCGCTGCCGGCCGGGCTCGCGGAATTGAACTGCCGGGGCTGGGTGAACTCGGCCATGACCTCCAGCCGCACCTCGAGAGCCTGGACAGGAGCCTGGGCGGAAAGGGTGGCGGCGGACAGGGCCACACCGGCCGCGATGAGGGAACTCTTCACAAATCCTCCTTGGAATCAGGCAGGGGGTGTCGGATGGATGGCTTCAGTGATGTCGAGGGGCAATCAGGGTGCCACGAAGGTCTTGGGGCCGTTGACGACCACGATGTCCCAGAAGAAGTTGAACGGGATCTTGTGGGCATAGGAGAGATTGCCGGCATTGGTCTTGATGGCGACATTGGCCGTGGCGGTCTTGATGGCATCCATCCAGTCCGCCGCCGTGAGACGCCGAGCCCCCGCGGGGGGCTGGTTCTTCAGGATGGACTTGGCCGCGAAGACGATGATGCTGGCGCTGACGCCCGGGGTGGTGGCATCCGGCCGGAGTTCCGCCGGGATGTCGAACCAGCAGTAGCCCGGCGCCACCGTATCGTTGCCGCCCAGGTCCGGGCCCTGGTCCGGGGAGTTCCCGGAAGGGAGGAAGGTCCGCGCATCCGTCAGCAGGAGGTCCGTGGCCCGCTGCTGGCCGGCGGGGAAGCTGCCGGGGATGAGGAAGTGATTGGTCTTGCCCGTGGACGTGGTGACCTCCACCACCCAGAAGTCCGGGGGCACGGGGATGCCGTTCGCGTCCTTGGTGCCGTTGAACCAGGTCACGCGGTAGCCGCCCAGGGGGTTTCCGTTCAGGCTGCCGTCGGCATTGCGACCCCGCTTGTCCACCACCACGTCCTGGGGCGGAAGGAAACCGAAGGCGTTGGTGGAATCGCCGGTATTGCCCGTGAAGGTCGTGGGAGGGTCCCCCGCCGCGGTGGACTTCCAGGTGCGGCTCACCACCGCGCCGCTGGAGATGTTGTAGTAGGGGGTGAAGGCCGTCCAGTAGAAGCGGCCGATGCCGGTCTTGGCCGGGGTGCCCCCGTTGATGGCCGCGGGACTGGTGGCGGGGTCGAAATCCGTCCCACCGGTGACGTTCATATCGAAGGCGCTATTGTCCGGCAGGATCGCGCTGGCCTTGGGCCAGACGGCGGGATTGGAGCGGCGGAAGTAGGGGAAGCCCGAAAGAGCGAAGATGGTGTCGGTGTAGCTGAGGGTGGCCTGGTTCAAAACCAGGGGACGGGCCCACACCTGGGACCAGAGGTATTCGGAGAAGCTGAAGACCTGGCGGATGAACTGCAGGCTGGCCGTCTTGTTCTTGTAGGGCTTGCGGTCGGGGTCGTTGGAATCGTAGGGGACCGGGAAGCCGTTCAGGCCGCCCTGCAAGGGGGCGTTTCCGGCGGGGGCCCACACCGTCTGGTTGAAGAAGTTGGAGAAGGTGAAGGGAAGCTGGATGGGCTGCACGCCGATGGTGGTATTCGCGGAGGTCCAGCCGGCCCCGTTGAGGTCGTAGGGGTCCGTGGAGCTCGGGGGCACCCGGAAGACCTCGATGCGCTTCTGGGTGAAGGTCTTGGAGGTCGCGTTATCCGCCTGGAAGGTGGGGTAGTCGAGGTTGAACCCGAAGTCCGAAGCGCTGCCCGGGGCCTGGGTGGGATCCGCCGGCATCTCCGCGGGCAAGGCATCCTTGGGGGCCTCGTTGAGGCCGAGGACCACCCACTCCCCGAAGAGCTGGTTGGCCCGGATGTTCTCGAAACCCGCGAGGGCGTTGTTGGTCTGGGTCCACTGGATGGCCCCCAGGGGGTCCCCCGGAAGGAGGGGCACCGAGAGGCGGTCCAGGTAGCGGGTGTTGGCCGGGGTCAGGCCCACGGTCATGCCCGGGCCGGCCACCCCCTGGAGCCTGCGCTCGGCGGCGCTGGCGCTCTCGGGGGCGAAGCCCTCGCCGGCCACCACCTGGAGGGTGGGGTTCCAGGGCTTGATGCCGTTCTGGAAGCCGAAGCTCGAGGCGGTGGGATTAAGGACGCCCCCCAGGCCCGGATCCGCGAAGGGGCCCGTCGGCGCGTTGGGAATGCGGACCAGGTACTCGATGGCGTCGTTGCCGAAGGCCCCCAGCTTGGCGTAGAAGGGCAGGTTGGAGCGGACCGGGATGGTGACGACCGCCTGGCCCGCGGGGTTGGACGCGGGGTAGGAGTTGGTGACCCCGTCCTGGAAGAGCTGGACGCTGCCTGCTAGGCCGTTGTCCGCGGTGCGGGAGGGGCTGGGGGAGCTCCCCCGGGGCTTTCGGGCTTTGCACCGCAAGGATGCCGGGGTCGTCGGGATGACTTACTTCCACGCCGAATTTCGGCGCGCGCGCGCGGATCCACGTGAGATCCTTCTCGGTGGTGCCCGCATTGACGACAAGGCGGAACCACTCCTCGTTCTGGAAATAAATGATCAGGTCATCGACCACGCCACCGTGCTCGTTGAGCATGCAGGTGTAGAGGGCCTTGCCGGGTGTCTTGAGCTTGGCCACGTCGTTCGCCACGAGCGTGCGCAGGAACTCGCGCGCGCGCGGTCCGTGCAGGTCGACGGCGGACATGTGCGCCACGTCGAACATGCCGGCGCCCGCCCGCACCGCGTGGTGCTCCTCGAGCTGCGCGCCGTAGTGGATCGGCCTTTCCCGGCCCCCGAAGTCGACGAGCTTCGCGCCC
>CAYSXG010000087.1:0-9193 GCA_964434895.1 uncultured Solibacteraceae bacterium
TGGACGGCCTGCTGCATGTCTCGGAAATGGCCCCCTACCGCGTCAAGTCCCCCGCCGACGAGGTCAGCGAGGGCCAGGAGGTGATGGTCAAGGTCATCGGCGTCGAGGCCAACGGCAAGATCCGCCTCAGCCGCAAGGCCCTTATGGCCGCCGAGGCACCTGCCGAAGCCAAGTAGGCCCGCTTGTTCCCATGAATGCGGCCCCCTCGGGGGCCGCTTTTCATTTCGGGAGGTACCACTCCACCGTGCGCCGCAGGCCCTCCGTGAAGGGCGTCCGCTGCGTCCACCCCAGCTCCCGCTCCGCCTTGGTGGGATCGATGGCATAGCGGCGATCGTGGCCCGGACGATCAGGCACGAAGGTGAGCAACGCCTCGGCGGTGCCCGCGGAGCGCCCCAGGTGCGCGTCCACGAGCCGCCCCAGCAGCTTCAGCAGATCGAGGTTCCGCCATTCGTTCCGCCCTCCGAGGCAGTAGGTCTCCCCCGGAGCGGCCCGAAGGGCCAAGTCCAGGGCTTCGCAGTGGTCCCCCACGAACAGCCAGTCCCGGACCTGGAGCCCATCTCCATAGACCGGCACCGGCCGGCCCTGGGCCATGGCGAGAATGGCCCGAGGAAGCAGCTTCTCCCCATGCTGGCGCGGACCGAAGTTGTTGCTGCAGTGGGTGACCGTCGCAGGGAATCCGTAGGTGTGGACGTAGGCCCGGACCAGGTGGTCGCTGGCGGCCTTGGTGGCGCTGTAGGGGCTCCGGGGGTCGTAGGGACTGTCCTCGCGAAAGAGCCCTGTCGCCCCGAGGCTCCCGAAGACCTCGTCGGTGCTCACGTGCAGGAAGCGGGCGGAGGGATCCCCCGACCAGGCCCTCCGGGCCGCCTCCAGCATCACGAAGGTGCCCACCACGTTGGATTGCACGAAGGGGGAGGGTCCCGCGATGCTGTTGTCCACATGGCTTTCCGCCGCGAAGTGGACCAGGCGCCGGAGGGCGTGGCGCGCCATCAGGTCCGCCACCAGGCCCGCGTCGCACACGTCTCCCTGGACGAAGCGCAGGCCGTCGACGCCCTCGAGATTACGCAGATCCCCGGCGTAGGTGAGCTTGTCCAGCACCAGGATGGGGTCGTCTGGATGGTAACGGCGCCAGTGGTACACGAAATTGGAGCCGATGAATCCCGCACCGCCCGTGACGAGGATGGGTTCAGCCACGAAATGCCTCCGGATCCGACAGGACCTCCCGCAGGGCCTCGGCCCAAGGGGGCATGAGGTCGGCCCCCCAGGCCAAGCGCTTGGAGTTGTCCAGCACCGCGTAGGCCGGCCGGGGGGCCGGCCTCGGAAAGTCCGCCGTGGAACAGGGGCGGAGGTCTGCGGAAACCCTGCTTTCGCGGAAGATCTCCTGGGCGAATCGGAACCAGGTGGTTTCGCCACCACAGGTCATGTGCACGAGACCGCCCCACCCCTCTTCCAGCGCCAGGCGCAGTTGACGAGCCAGGGCCCGGCAGCTGGTGGGCGTACCCCACTGATCGTCCACGACCCGAATCGGGCCCCCTTCCCTCCCCAGTCGAAGCATCGTCCTCAAAAAATTCGTGCCCCGGGCGTCGTAGAGCCAAGCCGTGCGCACGACGAGGGAACCGGGGGCGGAGGCCGCCAGCTGCTCTCCGAGGAGCTTGCTCCGGCCGTAGACAGTCCGGGGTTCGGGGGCGTCCCCCTCGCGCCGGGGAACCCGCTCCTCCCCCCCGAAGACGTAGTCCGTGGAGATCTGCACCAGCTTGGCACCTTTTTCTGCACAGGCCTCCGCCAGCCACCCCACCGCCTCCCCGTTAAGCCGGAAGGCTCGCTCCCGCTCGGTCTCACAGAGGTCCACCTGGGTAAGGGCCCCGGCGTTGATGACGACCTCCGGATCCACGCGGCGCATCGCCTGCTGGATCGCCTCCGGGCTCCCCAGGTCGAGCCGGGAACGGTCCAGAAGGTGCAGCTCGCGATCCGCCAGCTCCCGTGACAAGGCCTGGGCAAGCTGCCCTCCCCCTCCGGTGATGAGGATCCCCGCCACCGGCCCCTCAATCCGTCCGGTCCCGGCGGGAACGCTCGTCCAGGACGAAGGGACTTTCTGGGTCCTCCTCGTGCCGGATCTCGTCCACCGGCTGGGCTCTCCCCTCGCCGCCGTAAAGGCGGTTCGGCCCGTTGAAGACCAGGCCCGGCTCGAGGCTGATGCAGCGGTAGCAGTGGACCACACCCTTGGGAATCAACAGGACCGACGGTTGGCTTTCCCCCGCCCGCAGCTCCATGCGATGGCCGAAGGCAGGGCTTTCCGGGCGGTTGTCCCAGAGGGTCACCTTGAACTCCCCAGGCCCCACCCAGGCGAATAGGTCCGCCTGGTCGCGATGTTCGTGGGGGCCCCGCACCACGCCCGGGAGCGAAAGGGACACGTAGGTCATCACCGGATGGAATTCCGGGGGCAGCTCGTCGGCCCGAAAGATTTCCGCCAACCAGCCCCGGGGATCCTCGAATCTGCGAAGGGGGCGGAACAGCACGTCCTGGATGGGGCCGGGTCGGAAGTCCATGGGGCCCTTTCAGGGTTGGAGGTCGGGAAAGGGCCAGGCGCCGGCGTGGGCCAGCTCGGTGGCCCGGGCCAGGCTCCGGTGGGTGCCCGCGTCGGTCCACCATCCCTCCAGGCGGCCCCACGTCATCTGCCCCATCCGGATATAGGCATTGTTGACGTCCGTGATCTCCAGCTCCCCTCGGGCGGAGGGGCGGAGGGTGCGGATGATGTCGAAGACCTGCTCGTCGTAGAAGTACAGCCCCGTCACGGCCCAGGAGCTTCGGGGGACCCGGGGCTTCTCCTCGATGCCGAGGACCTGTTCCCCCCGGATTTCCGCCACGCCGAAGCGCTCGGGGTCCGGGACCTCCTTCAGGAGAATCCGAGCGCCGGATCCCTGGGCCAGGAAGCACTCGGCCTCCCGCCCCAGATCGTCCTGAAAGATGTTGTCCCCCAGGATCACGCAGATGGGCTCCCGGCCCGCGAAGTTTTCGGCGAGGCTGAGGGCCTGCGCGATCCCGCCGGCCTCGTCCTGCACCTTGTAGGTGAAGCGGCAGCCATAGTCCCGGCCCGAACCCATGAGGGAGACCACCGCCCCCATGTGCTCGGTTCCCGTGACGACGAGGATCTCCTCCACGCCCGCCTGCCGCAGGCGCCAGACCGGGAACCACAGCATGGGTACCTGCCCCACGGGCAGCAGGTGCTTGTTGGTGACCTTCGTCAGGGGGAAGAGCCGGGAACCGGTCCCGCCCGCCAGAACGACGCCCTTCATGAAACCTCCGTAGGGACGGTGTCACCGGGGCCTGGCCATGCGTGAAATGGGGTCATGTTGGGTCCAAGGGTAGCAAGTAACCTTGACCCCATGGAAACACAGCGCGTGGCCGTCCTCGGGGGGGGAATCGTGGGGTTGGCCTCGGCCCTCGCCCTGATGGACCGACACCCCCGCCTGGAGCTGCACGTCTTCGAGAAGGAAACGGAGGTGGGGCGCCACCAGACCGGCCACAACAGCGGGGTGCTGCACGCGGGGATCTACTATCGACCCGGCTCCCTCAAGGCCCGTCTCTGCGTGGAGGGGGCCCGCCTCATGGCCGCCTACTGCGAAAGGGCGGACGTCCCCCTCGAGCGGGTGGGCAAGCTCATCCTCGCCACGACCCCCGAGGAGTTGCCCCGCCTGGACGAACTGGAGCGGCGGGCCCAGGCCAACGGCGTCCCCGTGCGGCGCCTGAGCCGAGAGCAAATCCCGGACGTGGAGCCTGAGGCCCGAGGTCTGGCGGCCCTCCACAGCCCGGATACCGCCATCCTGGATTTCGCCGCGGTCGCCCGCGCCATGCGCCGGGACCTGGAGCACCGGGGAGCCAGGATGCATCTCGGGCTCCCAGTGCTCGACCTGCGGGAAACCCAGGACTTCGTCCGCATCCGCACGGCCCAGGGGGAGTTCCCCGCGGAATTCCTCCTCAACTGCGGGGGCCTGCACTCGGACCGCGCGGCTCGAATGATGGGACTGGAGCCCGAGGTTCAGATCCTTCCCTTCCGCGGCGAGTACTACTTCCTTCGGCCTGAAGCGCGAAGGCTCGTGCGGGGACTCATCTACCCCGTACCGGATCCAGGCCTCCCCTTCCTCGGAGTGCACCTCACCCGCACCATCCATGGCTCCGTCGAGGCCGGCCCCAACGCCCTGCTCGCCTTCGCCCGGGAAGGCTACCGGATGACCGATTTCGAGCCCCGCGACCTCGCCGAGGCCCTCGTATTCCCGGGACTGTGGGCCATGGGCCTGCGCCTCTGGCGGACCGGCCTCTACGAATACCGCCGCGCCCTCAGCCCCGCCCTCTTCGCCCGGGACCTGGCCCGGCTGGTGCCGGCCCTCCGCCCCGAGGACCTGGCCCCGGGCGGGGCGGGCGTGAGGGCCCAGGCGGTCCACCGATCCGGCGCCCTCGTGGACGACTTCCATTTCGTGGAGACCCGGAGATCCCTCCACGTCCTGAACGCGCCCTCCCCGGCGGCCACCGCCTCCCTCGCCATCGGGGGGTACGTCCCGCACCGGTTCGCGGCGCTGCGATGAATAAGAAAAACCGGGGCGTGCCCCGGCTTTTCCCAGGAAGGAAGGACCTTTAGATGTCCTCGCCGTCCACTTCGCTCATGCCCTGCAGTTCTTCGACGTGGGCGGCCATGCGGCTGTACTCGTCGTCGAAGTCCTCGCCCCCGAGGGTGTCGGTGTAGGTGGGCTCGGGGTACTGGCCTTCCTCGATCTCCAGGTTGCGGTACACGGCCATGCCGGTGCCGGCGGGGATCAGGCGGCCCAGGATGACGTTCTCCTTGAGGCCGCGGAGGTAGTCCACCCGGCCTTCGAGGGCGGCCTCGGTGAGCACGCGGGTGGTCTCCTGGAAGGAGGCGGCGGAAATGAAGCTCTCCGAGGTCAGCGCGGCCTTGGTGATGCCGAGCAGCAGGGGCTCGCAGGTGGCGGGGGTGCCGCCGTCGGCGAGGGCCTGCTCGTTGATGTCCTTGAAGCGGTTCTTGTCCACCTTCTCCTCGACGATGAGGGGGGTGTCCCCCACGTCGGTGATGAGCACCCAGCGCATCATCTGGCGGATGATGACCTCGATGTGCTTGTCGTTGATGGTCACGCCCTGGGCGCGGTAGACCTCCTGAACCTCATTGACCAGGAAGGCCTGGAGGGCCTTGTCGCCCTGGACCTTGAGCAGGTCGTGGGGGGACACGGCGCCTTCGGTGAGCTTCTCGCCGGCGCGGATCTCGTCCCCGTCCTGCACCTGGATGTGCTTGCCGCGGGGGATGAGGTATTCGGCCTTCTCGCCCGTCTGCTCGTTCTCCACGATGACCTTCTGGTTGCCGCGGACGCGGTTCCCGTACTTCACCAGGCCCGTGATCTCGCTGATGATGGCGGGATCCTTGGGCTTGCGGCCCTCGAAGAGCTCGGTCACGCGGGGCAGGCCGCCCGTGATGTCCGAGGTCTTGGCCTGCTGGCGCGGGGTCTTGGCCAGCACGTCGCCGGGCATGAGCTCCTGGCCCTCCTCCACCTCGACGTAGGCGCCGGTGGGGATGTTGTAGCGCACCAGCACCTTGTGGTTGTCACCCTTGATGTTGACGTGGGGGTGCAGCTTGTCGTCGGTGGGATCGATGACCTTCTTGCGGAAGCGGCCGGCGATGGGATCGCGCTCTTCCTGGTAGCTGGCGTTGAGCTCGAACTCCTTGAAGTCGGCGACGCCGGCCTTCTCGGTGATCACGTAGTCGTTGTAGGGATCCCACTCGGCCAGGACGGTCTTGGGATCCACGGCCTCGCCGTCCTTGACGCGGATGATGGCGCCGGGGGCGATCTTGTAGCGCTCGCGCTCGTTGCCGTCGGCGTCCACCACGAGGATGTAGCCGGACCGGCTGAGGGCCACCTGCTCCTTCTTCCGGTTGACGACGTACTTGATGCCGTCGAGCTTCACGAAGCCCTTGATCTGGGCCTCGTGGGTGCTCTTCTCGGAGGCGCGGGAGGCGGCGCCGCCCACGTGGAAGGTGCGCATGGTGAGCTGGGTGCCGGGCTCGCCGATGCTCTGGGCAGCGATGACGCCCGTGGCCTCGCCCAGGTCCACCAGCTTGCCCGTGGACAGGTTCAGGCCGTAGCACTTGGCGCAGACGCCGCGCTTGGCTTCGCAGGTGAGCACGGAGCGGATCTTGACGCTGGGGATGCCGGAGGTCTCCACCTTGAAGGCGAGGTCCTCGCTCATGAGGCTCCCCGAAGCCGCGATGATCTCCTTGGAGTAGGGGTCCACCACGTCTTCCAGCGCCACGCGACCCATGATGCGGTCGCGGAGGCGGGCACGGATGGTGCCGTCGCTGTTGACGATGGCGGCCACCTCGATGCCGTCCAGGGTGCCGCAGTCGTCCTCGTTGATGATCACGTCCTGGGCCACGTCCACCAGCTTGCGGGTGAGGTAGCCGGAGTCGGCGGTCTTCAGCGCCGTGTCCGCGAGGCCCTTGCGGGCGCCGTGGGTGGAGATGAAGTACTGCAGCACCGAGAGGCCTTCCTTGAAGTTCGAGATGATCGGCGTCTCGATGATCTCGCCGGAGGGCTTGGCCATGAGGCCGCGCATGCCCGCCACCTGACGGATCTGGGTCTTGGAGCCGCGGGCGCCGGAGTCCGCCATGATGTAGACCGAGTTGAGGAACTTCTCCTCGTCGTTCTGCTTTTCCAGGTTCTTCATCATGTCGCTGGCCACCTGGTCGGCGGTCTTGGACCAGACCTCCAGGATGCGGTTGTAGCGGGTGGCGGCGTCCAGGCGGCCCTCGTAGGCCTCCTTCTCGATGCCGCGCACTTCCTCCGTGGCCGCTTTGATGAGCTTGCCCTTGGTCTGGGGCACCACCAGGTCGTCGATGCCCACGGACACGCCGGCCTTCATGGCCCACTGGAAGCCGATGTCCTTCATGGCGTCCAGCATCTGGATGGTGACTTCGGGGCCGTTCAGCTTGTAGCAGCGGTTCACCAGGCTGAGCAGGCCCTCCTTCTTCAGGAGGCCGTTGATGAAGGGCACGGCGTCCGGGAGCGCGCGATTGAAGATCACTCGGCCGACGGTGGTAGTGATCAGCTCCTGCTTCACCTCATGGGCGGGGCACTCGAAGACCTCCTGTTCGGAGTGCTTCTTGGGGTCCGCCTTGTGCCAGGCCTCGGTGTCCACCACCTCGCCGCTGTAGCGCAGCTGGATGATGGCGTGGGTATCCACGACCTTGGCGTCGTGGGCGGCGATGACCTCGTTCACGTTGGCGAAGACCATGCCTTCGCCGCGGCGGGCCACGCGCTTCTTGGTGAGGTAGTAGCCGCCGAGCACGATGTCCTGGCTGGGCACCACGTTGGGCTTGCCGTTGGCGGGGTTCAGGATGTTCTGGGTGGACATCATGAGCACCTTGGCCTCGATCTGGGCCATGGGGCTCAGGGGCACGTGGACGGCCATCTGGTCGCCGTCGAAGTCCGCGTTGAAGGCGGTGCAGACGAGGGGATGAAGGCGGATGGCCTTGCCTTCCACCAGCACCGGTTGGAAGGCCTGGATGCCCAGGCGATGCAGGGTGGGTGCGCGGTTGAGCAGCACCGGGTGGTTCTGGATCACTTCCTCCAGCACGTCCCAGACCTCGGGACGGCCCTCCTCCACCATTTCCTTGGCCTGGCGGATGGTGGCGGCGAAGCCCTTGTGCTCGAGGCGGTTGAAGATGAAGGGCTTGAAGAGCTCCAGGGCCATCTTCTTGGGCAGGCCGCACTGGTGCAGCTTGAGCTCCGGGCCCACCACGATGACCGAACGGCCGGAATAGTCCACGCGCTTGCCGAGCAGGTTCTGCCGGAAGCGGCCCTGCTTGCCCTTGAGGGTGTCGGAGAGCGACTTCAGCGGGCGGTTGCTGACGCCGCGCAGGAGGCGGCCGCGCTTGCCGTTCTCGAAGAGGGCGTCCACGGCCTCCTGCAGCATGCGCTTTTCGTTGCGCACGATGACTTCGGGGGCCTTGAGCTCGAGGAGCTTCTTGAGGCGGTTGTTGCGGTTGATGACACGGCGATAGAGATCGTTGAGGTCGGAGGTGGCGAAACGGCCGCCGTCGAGCGGCACCAGGGGGCGCAGCTCGGGGGGCAGCACGGGCACCACGTCCAGGATCATCCACTCGGTCTTGTTGCCGGAGCGGACGAAGGCCTCGGCGACCTTCAGGCGCTTGGCCAGCTTGGTCTTCTTCTGGCTGGAGGTCTCCTTCTTCATGGCGTCGCGGAGCTCGATGGCGAGCGCCTCGACGTCCACGTGCTTCAGGAGCTCCTTGATGCCCTCGGCGCCCATCTGGGCCTTGAAGCCCTCGCCGAACTGGATCTTGTACTCGCGGTATTTGTCCTCATTGAGGATCTCGCCGGCCTTCAGCGGGGTGTTGCCCGCCTCGGTGACGGTGAAGGCCTCGAAGTAGAGCACGCGCTCCAGGTCCTTGAGGGGGATGTCCAGGAGGTAGCCGATGCGGCTGGGCACGCCCTTGAAGAACCACACATGGCTGACGGGGCTCGCCAGCTGGATGTGGCCCATGCGCTCGCGGCGCACCGACTTCTTGGTGACCTCCACGCCGCACTTGTCGCAGATCACGCCTTTGAACTTCTGGCGCTTGTACTTGCCGCAGAGGCATTCCCAGTCATTCACGGGCCCGAAGATGCGGGCGCAGAACAGGCCGTCGCGCTCGGGCTTCAGGGAACGGTAGTTGATGGTCTCCGGCTTGGTGACCTCACCCCGGGACCAGGACCGGATCTTGTCCGGGCTGGCCAGGGTGACCCGGATGCACTCATAGGCATTGATGTTCTGCGTCTCGGTGAACATGGGGCCTCGCTTCGAATCGTTCAATCAGGGCAATCAAATCAGGCAGCGGTTTGGAGCGGTCCTTCAGCCTTCGATGGAGAAGGCGACGGGCTCGTCCTCGACCGTGGGGTCCAGCTCCTCGCGGGTGAGCATCTCCATGTCGATGCACAGGGCGTTGAGCTGCTTGCGCACCACGTTGAAGGACTCGGGCAGGCCCGGATCCTTGATGGTCTCGCCCTTGATGATGGCCTGATAGATCTGGGTACGGCCGTGCATGTCGTCGGACTTGTAGGTGAGGAGCTCCTGCAGCACGTGGGCCGCGCCGTAGGCTTCCAGCGCCCACACTTCCATCTCGCCGAAACGCTGGCCG
>CAYSXG010000088.1:0-4668 GCA_964434895.1 uncultured Solibacteraceae bacterium
TCGCCGAGGACGAGCGCTTCGCCAGCCTCGGCCAAAGCGCCAAGCGCATCGTCAACATCCTGAAGGACGAGGCCCCCGCCCTGGACTTCGATCCCCAGGCCCTCCAACAGCCGGAGGAGAAGGCCCTGCTGGGCCACCTGGCCACCCTGGAGTCCACCTTCGAGCACCCCACCCTCCTGGCCGCCCTGGCGGAGCTGGCGGGGCCCCTGGAGGCCTTCTTCACCGCCGTCATGGTGAAGTGCGAGGACCCCCTCCTCCGCGCCACCCGCCTCTCCCTCCTCCACCGCCTGCGCCTGGCCTTCCAGCGGGTCGCGGATTTCAGTCAGTGGCAGTGAGGCCGATAAGCCGACCAACCTAGAACACCGGAATTCCTCGGGAGGCCCGGATGAAGTGGCTGGCATCGGCGTGCCTGGCGATCTTCCTTGGGGGCCCTCGGGCCCGGGCCGACAAACCCGGATTCGAGGCCATTCCCCCCGCCGCTTGGCAGGTGAAGCTCCAGGACACCGAAGGCACCGGAGCCCTGGTGCTCGAGCGGCGCATCGAGCTCAACGATCAGCGCTTCGAGTTTTTCTACCGGATCCGCATCCTCAGCGAAGCCGGTAAGACCGCCACCTCGGTCCTGCACCTGCCGACGACGGCGCAGGAACTGTGGGGCAGAACCGTCACGAAGGAAGGGCAGGAATTCGTCTTCACGGACGCCAAGGATCTCTTCACCAAGACGCTTCTGGTCGCCCAAGGCATGAAGGCCGAAACGAACGTCGTGGTTCCCCCGGGGGTCACCACCGACTGTGTGGTGGAAATCCACTGGGTGGAGCCTCAACCCGCCCCCGATGAAAACGGGGGACAGCTGGGATGGCGGGATAGCCGCTCCTGGCCCCTAGCCCTGGCCTACCCCATCCAGCACCAGCTCATCACCCTTCCGGAGCGCTTTTCCTACGCATGGAATCTCAAGGGGCGGGGACTCGTGGCAGAACCCACCGCCGAAAAGGGGAAGAGACGCTTCACCTGCTCGAAGATCGCCGCACTGCCGGAGGTCCCCTACACCCTCGAAGCCACCCGGAACATTCCCCGCCTGACCCTCCACGACGTTCCGGTCGATCTGAGGGAGGCGGCCATGAGCGATGCTCCGCAATTTTGGCAGGCCGCCGGCACCCGGTACTTCAAACCCTTTTTCAGGCAAGGGATCGAATCCACCTCACGTTTCCGGAGCTTCGCGGCAACCCTGCTGAAGGAGCTTCCCAAGGAGCCTCAGCGTGCGGCTTCAGAGCTGGCCATGCGCCTGGAGGCCAACATCCAGAACACGGATCAGCTCACCTACCAGGAGGCCGCGCGCCTGAGTAAAGAGGCCACCCACGAAGTCCACCATTACAGGAACCTGGACGAATCCGTCCGCCGTGGACGTACCGACCATCTGGGCATGATCTTCCTTTACCTACAGCTTCTGCAGGAGGTCAAGCTCAAGTCCAAGGTGCTCCTGGTGGCGGACCGAGACGTCCGGCTGCTGGATCCGCAAGTGCGCAGCCTGGGCCAACACACCAACCTTCTCCTCGGCGTGGAGGAAGAAGGGAAGGACACGATGTGGGTGGACCTGGGGATGCGCTACGCCCCCCCGGGCCTCCTCAATCCCGACTACCAGGGCACCCAGGGCATCGCCTACGACACATCCACCTGGGTCCCGGAATTCCTTTCCCTCCCAGTCCAGCCCGCCGAACGAAACCGGAAGTCCTACTCCTACCGCGTGAGTCTGGACGAGGACACGGATTCCTTCCAATTGGACGGGGTCTTCGAGGGCTACCCCGAATACCTCCAGCGCGCCCGGTATATGGCCCTGGATCCCGCCGGGCAGGGGAGGAAGCTACGGGAGCTCGTGGAGTTCGGGCGGAACTCCATCCAAATCGACAAGGCCGAGGTGCTCCACGCTGGCGACCCCCGGGAAAAGGTGACCTGGCACCTGGAGGGGCGCCTGCTGCGGGAGGCCAGCCGCCGTCGGGAGGTGGTGCCCTTCCCCGCCCTACCCTGGCCTCTGTCCATGCCGGATTCCTGGCCCCCAGGCCGGACCGACCCCATCACCCTGCCCTACTTGGGCACACAGGTGGCCACCTGCGGCTTCCAAATTCCCGCAGGGTATCGACTGGCGCCGGTGGAACCTCTATCCAAGTCCAACCGGTTCGGGAAGGTGACCTGGAGCGCGGAGGTGGTGGAGGGCCCTCAGGGCTCGGAAGTCCGGGCGACCTTCCAGGTGGAGATCACCTCAGCCACGGGCCGGGCCACAGACTACGGGGACCTGCAGGCCTACCTGGGATGGATCCGCACCGCCATGGAAAGAACCCTCGTGCTCGAGAAGGTGAACTGATGTTCCGATGGTTGCTGACTCTTCTCCTGGTTCTTCCGATGCCGGGACAAGGCCTATCCAAGCTTCCGGACTGGGCCCAGGCTGCCGCCGCTGCAGGCCTCGGAATCCCCGCCCAGGAGGCGGACGCGTGGGTGCTGCTGCAAAAGACCGAATTCGCCTACACGGGCGATGGAGAGATCCGCAAGCACCAGCTCCGGCTGGTCCACATCCTTTCGGAGCGGGGGCTGCGCGAAGGCAGCTTCGCCATCCAGGGGCTAGGGGGAAAGACCTGCAAAGTGAAGAAGCTGAAGGGCTGGAATCTGAGGCCGGATGGAGAAATGGTCCGACTGGAATCCGACGAAGTCTTCACCCTCGGCGTGGATTCCCCTGGGGCGGCCTTTTCCACCCACTTCGTGACCTCGGCCGTCCTCGACCGGGTGGTCAAGGGGAGCTGGGTGGCCTTCGAATCCTTGGAAATCGTCCGAATGCCGCTGGGCCCCGTGAACGTGACCGACGTCATGGAGGAGTACCCCATCCAGCAATGGGAGCTGAGCCTGGCCAAGTCCGAGGGTTGGTTCACCAACCTGAAGGCCGTCCGGCTCCGACTGGAGGCCCGCCACCTCCAGCCCTGGATCGCCCAGCCTACCCTCACCCCCACCTCCCTCCTGATGCGTAATGTCCCGGCCCTGCCCAAGGACGAGGCCCTCCACCCCCGCCCGGCGGATACCCTCCCCATGGTGTACCTGGCCTTCCTGGATCCCAACTTCAAGAGCGGTCCCTCCTTGGAGTCCTGGGATACCTACGCCAAGTGGGTGTACCAGGCCTTCCTGCCGCATTTCGAATCCGTGGAACCCGTCCCGGTCAAGGGCTTGTCCGCTCTCGAAGGCCTGCGATCCCTGACGAGCTGGATGGCGCGGGCACGGACCTACAAGCAGGTCCACTTGAGCCCGGAAAGGGGCTGGGTCCCCGAGACCAGCTCCGAAGTGCTCCGCCGTCGCTACGGGGACTGCAAGGACCTGGTGGCCTGCCTGTCGGGGGGAGTCGCTGGGCTGGGACTCAGGCCCTACCCCGTGCTCGCGAGCGTCCAGGAAGGCTATCTCGAGAGGGACCAGCCCGTGACGCCGTACGGGTTCAACCACGCCATCTCCGCCCTGCGGCTCCAGGAGAGCCTCGGCCTGCGGGCGGAGGTGGAGACCTCCCAAGGACGTTTCCTCCTGATGGATCCCACCTCCCGCCTGACCCCCTTGGGGTGGCTTCCGGCCGCGCACCGGGGCCGCAGGGTGATGATCTGCACCGAGACGGGGGCCCTGTGGGTGGAGGTGCCCCCGGCCTCCATCGAGCCTAGTCGTCTGGACCTGAGCCTCCGTGGCCGAGCCGAGGCCGAAGGGAGCCTGGAGGCCACCCTGCACCTGCGGGAAGAGGGGGATGCCGCCTCTCTCCGGAGCTACGCGCTCCTGCGCGGCGCCAAGGACCTGAGGGACCATCTCGCCGGCCTCCTGGGCCTCGGCTCTGAAGTGGACTTCAAGGTCCTGCGGGTCTCGGATCCCCTGGACCTTCAACGGGCCCTGGAAATCGAAACCCGAATCCGACATCCCCATGCCCTGAGCAGGACCGGCAGCGAGTTTGCCTTGGAGCAGATCGGGCTACCGGGCCTTCCCATCCTCGCCCAGAAACCAGGCCGTCCTCGCCAGTTCCCCTTGGAGTCCGTCTCAGACCTCGAATGGACCTTCCGTGCGGACCTCGAGCTGCCCCCCGACCTGCGGGCGGTCTGTACCCAACGCAGCCTCGAAACCCCCTTTCGAAGGGCCAGCTGGAGCAGCCGGCTAGAGGGGGGGCATTTCTTTGGAGAATTCCATCAACGCTGCCGGGACGCGCGCTTCGGGTTCGAAGAGCGCGAGGAGGGCGTGCGGCAGGCCAAGAAGGACCGGAACCAGCTCAAGCTTCTCCTCGAAGAGGCCACCACCTTCGCATCGAAACCTTGAAGGGCCCCTCGGCCCGCCCCTCAGGGTTCGATGAGGACGAGGGTGCCGAGGGGACAGGCGGCCCAGAGCTCGTCCACGTCCGCATCCTCCAGCGCCACGCAGCCCCAGGTCCAGTCCGAGCCGGAGCCGTGGCCGTGGATCCCCACCGTCCCGCCGAGGGGGGTGCTCCAGTCCGGGCAGGCCCCGCGGCGGTTCGCGGCGATGATCGCGTCCCGCTGGCGCCGGGAGATCAGGCCCTCGCGATACCCGCGATCCGCGGAGAGCTCGCTGGGGTAGCTGATACCCAGGAAGAGGTGGTAGGCCCCCGTGGAGTTGCGGGTGCACACGTAGTAGCGGCCCTCGGGGGTGAGGTGG
>CAYSXG010000088.1:4678-9135 GCA_964434895.1 uncultured Solibacteraceae bacterium
GACGCCGGGCAAGGTCTTGATGCGCGGCGTCAGGCGGCCGACCGACGGCCCCGTTGTCCGCCAGGCCCCGATGCCCCAGGCCCGCCGCGTAGGTCCTGAGCTTTCGCCCCGAGGCCCAGAGCTCCAGCCGATGGGCGGCCTTGAAGACCCGGATCTCGGGCCGGACCAGGGGAAGGGCAGCCCCGGCGGCCTCCCGCACCCTTGCGGCGGCAGCCGGAAGGCCCGCCAGGGGCGATTCCCGGGAGGCCCCGGGGAAGGCCAGCAGCAGGGCCCCGATCGCCCAGGACTTCATGGCCGGGTGGAGGCGTCCCCCGACGGGCCCACCACCTCGAAACCCGCGGAGACGTAGAGCCCCCGCCTCAGGAAGGGGAGGCCCGCGGGACTCCCCCTACGAAGGCGAAGGAAGGGATCCCGCGGCTCGGACGGTTCCAACGGAGGGAGGCCCGGATCCTCCTTCCGGGCCTCCCGTGCTTTCCGTCTGATATCCATGCATCCGTCCGAGAAGTAGGTGGACGCGTCGTGGCGCCACCGGACTTCGCCTAAGGGTGCATCAGAACGAATACCTCAGCTGCACGCTGTTTTGGATGAGGGAGGAATCCAGCTCCAGGGAAAAATGGTGGGGGAGGTTCCAGCCCAGGACGATCTGGGGCAGCCCCGGGTGATCCGTTCCGTAGGAGACGGTGACGTTGCCGGGGTTCGGGGGTGCGACCACCTTGTAGGAGCTCACCCGAACCCCGGCGCCGATGTAGAAGGGGCGGGCCTGGTGCCAGACGTAGTCGAAGGCGAGCGAATAGACGTCCCGAATGTCCGACACCGACTGACTCGAGTACCCGCCGGTCCCGAAACCGCGTTCGAGGGTCACCCGCAGGACGTTCCCCGTCCGATCCGGGTCCGGGATGCGCAGGCCGATGCCGACGGTGGACCCGTCGAACCCAACATGATCTCGGGTCGAGAATTGATTGAAGCGCCCGACCAGGAGGTCGAACGTGGCGGAGCCTTCGGCGTGCAGGCAGGGCGCTGCCAGGAGGAAGGCCAGAAACAGCCGTTTCATGATGGAACTCCTATATGGAAAGGGGGTGAATGGACATGGGAAAGAAAAGTCGCTTTAGGCCCAGCATGTGCGCATCGCCGGAAAAGTTCCTTCGGGGCCAAGGGCCCCGCGGAGCTCCGATGATCCTGAGTCTTGACACGTTGATAAGGCCTCCTTTCGAGCGGATCCGCGCGATATCCCGGCAACCGCGTTGGATCCCGTCCGGCCATGAACCCCTCGCCCGAAGCCGGGTCGCCGGGCCCCAGCCTTCCGGTCAAACTGGGGGATTGGACCCTTTCCCACCGAGGCCCCCATGCACCACGAGCGCATCGCCATCATCGACTTCGGCAGCCAGTACACGCGCCTCATCACCCGGCGACTGCGGGAAGTGGGGGCCTTCGGACTGGTGTACGGGGCCGGCGCCAAGGCCGCGGACCTCGCGGGGGAGGACCTGCGGGGCGTCATCCTATCGGGCGGCCCCAACTCCGTGCTCGAGCCGGGGGCGCCGGAGCTGGACCCGGCGATCCTGGACCTGGGCGTGCCCGTGCTGGGCATCTGCTACGGCCAGCAGCTCCTGGCCAAGGACCTGGGGGGCCGGCTCCACCGCGCCACCAGCCGGGAATACGGGAAGGCCGAAATCGAGGCCGAGATCCATGGCTCCCTGCTCTTCGAGGGCTTGGCCGCCTCCCAGCAGGTGTGGATGAGCCACGGGGACCACGTGGAAACCGCCCCGGCGGGCTTCGCGGTCACGGCCCGCACCCCCGGCGTCCCCGTGGCGGCCATGGAGCACGCGGAGCGGCGCATCTACGGCATCCAGTTCCATCCCGAGGTCACCCACAGCACCCAGGGCACGCCCCTGCTGCTGAACTTCCTCAAGACCTGCGGCATGGCCCTGGACTGGAACGCCGGCAACTTCATCGAAGAGAAGGTGGCCCAGATCCGCGCCCAGGTGGGGGAGGGCAAGGTGGTCCTGGGCCTCTCCGGCGGCGTGGATTCCAGCGTCGCGGCCCTCCTGCTGCACCGGGCCATCGGCCCGCAGCTCACCTGCGTCTTCGTGGACACGGGGCTGCTGCGCAAGGAAGAGATGCAGCACGTGAAGGCCTACTTCGAGCCCTTCGACCTGAAGGTGGTGTGGGTGGACGCCGGGGCGGAGTTCCTGGACGAGCTGGACCTGGTGACGGACCCCGAGCAGAAGCGCAAGATCATCGGCCGCAAGTTCGTGGAAGTCTTCGAGCGGGAGGCGGGCAAGGTGCAGGCGAACTTCCTGGGCCAGGGCACCACCTACCCCGACGTCATCGAGTCGAGCGGCATCGGCGGGGCCGTGCTGGTGAAGAGCCACCACAACGTCGGCGGCCTGCCCGAGCGCATGAAGCTCAAGCTGGTGGAGCCCATCCGGGAGCTCTTCAAGGACGAGGTGCGGGCCGCCGGCGTCGCCCTGGGCCTCCCGGAGGAGATGGTGTGGCGTCATCCCTTCCCGGGCCCCGGCCTGGCGGTGCGCCTGCCGGGGGCCATCACCCCGGAGCGGGTGCGCATCCTCCAGGCCGCGGACGCCGTCTTCATGCAGGAGCTGCGGGAGAGCGGCTGGTACCGCCGCACCAGCCAGGCCTTCGCGGTGCTGCTCCCCGTGCAGACCGTGGGGATCATGGGCGACGAGCGGACCTACGAAAGCATCTGCGCCCTGCGCGCCGTGACCTCCGAGGACTTCATGACCGCGGACTGGGCGCGGCTGCCCCACGAACTGCTGGAGAAGATCGCCCAGCGCATCGTCAACGAGGTCAAGGGCATCAACCGCGTCGTCTTCGACATCACCTCCAAGCCCCCGGCCACCATCGAGTACGAGTAGCCCGCGGGACCGCAAAGCCGGGCTCAGCCCTCCGCGGGCCCCGCCAGGGGCAGGCGAAGGGCCACGCGGGTCCCCTGCCCCGGGGCGCTGCGCACTTCCAGCTTGCCGCGCATCCCGTCCACCAGGCCCTTCACCGAGGCCAGGCCCAGGCCGTTGCCCCCCTCGGGCCCCTTGGTGGTGTTGAAGGGCTTGAAGAGGTGGTCCAGCACCTCCGGAGACATGCCCGGGCCCGTGTCCTCCACCGTGATCAGGGCCGCGGCGGCGCCGTGGTCGAAGCGGTCCCGCCGGGCCGCCACCCGGAGGGCGCCCCCCTCCGGCATGGCCTCCGCGGCGTTGAGCACCAGGTTCACCAGCATCTGGTCCACCTTGTGGGGATCCCCCCGCAGGGGCAGGGGCTCGGCCCCGACCTCCACCTCCAGGTCCAGGTGGGGGGGCAGGACCACCCGGAGCAGGGAGGCCACTTCCCCGGCCCGGGCCCCGGCGTCGAAGTCCTGGTCCTCGGCCTCCTCCCCCCGGCCGAAGGACATGAGCTGGTGGGCCAGGTCCGCCGCCTGGGCGGCGGCCTCCTCCACGGCGTCCAGGTCCCCCGGGTCCACGCCCCGCCCCTCCTGGTGGTCCTGCTTCATGAGCATGGCGTAGTTCTTCACCACGCCCACCAGGTTCTTGAGGTCGTGGGCCAGGCCGGAGCCCAGGCTGGTCATGGTGTTCATCCGCTCCGTGCGCAGCAGGAGGGCGTGGGCGGCCTCCAGGGCCCGGGTGCGCTCCCGGACCCGGGCCTCCAGGCCCTCCGGGACCGGGGGGGACTGCAGGGCGGGATCGGGTTCGGGCATGGGGTCGCTTCCGTTCAACCTGTCGGCATCCCCCTGGTTAGGCTGGAATGGGGACCCGATTCCCCCCCGCGAGGTGCCATGTCCCGTCGTCCCGAACCCGTCCGCAAATCCGTCAAGGAGGTCCTGGAAGACCTCCGGTCGGGCCATCGAGAGGCCTCCATCACCGGCGCTGCCTCGGCCCTGAAGTACCTCCAGCGCACCCTGGAGGCCCAGGCCAGCCTACCCAACGCCGTCAAGGCCGTGGCCTACGATCTGAAGGCCGAGGCCCAGGCCCAGGTTCAGGACTGGGAGGGCTGCGCGGAGTCCGTGGTCCTGGCGCTGCGCTACCTTCCGGACGCGGAGGCGGAATTCCCCCACGGCTACCGGGCCCTGCTGGAATCCATGTCCCTCTTCGAACGGGGCATCCAGGCCCATTCGGGGCTGGGGTGCTTCCACGAGGCCCTGGACCTGGCGGAACGGGCCGTGGCCCTGGACCTGGGGGCCCACTTCCAGGCCAAGGCCGATAGCCTGGACTGGGCCCGCTAAAGACCTTCGGGGACTGGAGAAGGGAGCCCTTCGGCCCCACATTGGATCGGGTCCGGAGCTTGCCGTGAACCCCATCCCTTCCTCCCTGGCCGGACTCCCCCTCGGGCCGGCCCTCCACCCGGCCCGCGAGGCGGCTTCGGCCCGGCCGGAGGAACCCAACCCCCACCCCAACCCCGCCCCCCCCCACCTGTCCCCCTACCTTCCGGGTGACCCTGCCCACGCCCCTCTC
>CAYSXG010000089.1:0-9117 GCA_964434895.1 uncultured Solibacteraceae bacterium
TTGAGGAGGTCCACCGGGAGGGTGGCCGCGTCCAGGGGGAGCTTGCCGATGGCCTGGGTGGCGTCCACGTGGAAGAGGGCCCCGCGGGCCTTGGCGAGGCGGGCGATCTCCGCCAGGGGGAAGACCACGCCGGTCTCGTTGTTGGCGGCCATGGCGCTGACCAGGGCCGTGTCCGGCCTCAGGGCCGCCTCCAGCTCCCCCAGGTCCAGCCGGCCCTCCCCGTCCACCCCGAGCACCGTGACCTCTCCCCCCTGCTTGCGCAGCCACTCCCCCAGGGCCAGGACGGCGCTGTGCTCCACCGCGGTGGTGACGAAGTGCCGCTTGGCGGGGAAGGCCTCGAAGATCCCCCGGAAGGCCTGGTTCAGCCCCTCGGTGCCGCCGCTGGTGAAGACGATCTCCGCCGGATCGCAGGCCAGCAGCTCCGCCACCTGGTCCCGGGCCGCCACCACGGCCCCCTCGGCCTCCAGGCCCAGGCGGTGGGCCGCGCCGGCGTTGCCGAAGCGCTCCCGAAAATAGGGAAGCATGGCCTCCAGCACCGCGGGGTCCACGGGGGTGGTGGCGTTGTTGTCCAGGTAGATCAGGGCCATGGAAGGAGTGTAGCGCCGGGGATTCATGGGGAAGGGGCGGCCTTCCGATGAGGGCCTGCGCTCACCCGCCCTCACAGGAGCCCATCCTCCGGGCACCCGCCCGCCACCTAACGGATCCACGCCCGTGCCGCAGCCTTTCCGGGGACTCAGGCCGCTGGCGCCACTCTTGGCGCTCTTCGCGGCCTACGCGGACGAGGGGGAGCGGGTCCCGGAATACCAGGTGAAGGCCCTGTACCTGGGGCGCCTGCCGGCCTTCGTGGAATGGCCCGCCACCCCTGCCGGGGAGCCCAAGGCCGAGGCCTTCCGCCTGGGGGTCCTCGGGGCCTCCCCCTTCAACGACCCGCTCGCGGAGCTCCTGGGTTCCAAGACCATCCTCGGCCTGCCGGTGCGGGTGAAGTACGCCCGCAGCCTCGACGAGCTCCTGGACTGCCGGATGATCTTCATCTGCGAATCCGAGCGCTACTGGGTCCCGGAGATCCTGGCCCAGCTCCGGGGCCGCCCGATCCTCACGGTGGGGGACGCCCCGGACTTCGCCCTGAAGGGCGTGATGGTGAGCTTCTTCCTGGACCACAAGCACGTCTCCCTCCAGGTCAACCGTTCGGCCCTGCGGGCCAGCGGCCTGGACCTCAGCTCCCACCTGCTCAAGCTGGCCAAGGTGGTCCAATGAGGGCCCCGGCGCTGGCCCTGCTGGCGGGCCTGGGCTGCCTCGGGGCCCAGGAGGGCCCGGCGGAGTCCCTGCGGCGCCTGGAGGCCCTGGCGGTGCGGACGGCCCCGGGCCCCTTCCAGCCCCTCTCGGACTCGCCGGCCATCACCACCGTCATCACCCAGGAGGAGATCCACACTGCGGGCTACGCCTCGGTGGCCGAGGCCCTCGCCGCCGTGCCGGGCTTCTACGGCATCTCCGACTTCCTCGGGGAGAACGTGGGCGTGCGGGGCGTCAACGCCGGGCCCCGGGCCTACAGCCGCATCCTGAAGGTCATGATCGACCGCCAGCCCGTGGCCTTCCGCTCCGACTCCACCTGCTTCCTGGGCCCGGAGCTCATCCCCATGGAGGCCGTGGACCGCATCGAGATCACCCGGGGGCCGGCCTCGGCCCTCTACGGCGCGGATGCCTTCCTCGGGGCCATCAACATCGTCACCCGGGCCTACGCCCGGCGCACCCGGGCCTCCCTGCTGGCCCGGGCGGGCTGGCTCGGGGGCCGCCCCGAATCCGGAGGCGAGGGGGTGGCGGAATCCGGGGGCGGGGCCTGGAGCCTCCTGGTGGCCGCCTCCCACCAGGAACAGGACCGCTCGGGACTGCGGGTGCCGGACTCCTCCCCCGTCCTGCGGGTGAGGCCCCCGGCGGACCCCGAATCCCACCGGGACTTCGCCCATCCCACCTCCCTGCTCCTGAAGGCCGCCTACCTGGGCCAGGAGGGCCTCAGCACGGAGCTCACGGGGCACCTGAGCCGCACCTCCAGCGAGGCCCAGTGGGCGGACTTCTCGCCCCTCTCCGAGGCCAACAAGGTGGTACTGAGCAACGGCTTCCTGCGCCTGCGAACCGTCTACCGGCCCAGCGAGCACCTGGAGCTGAGCGCCTTCGCCGCCCAGGCCCGGGGCGGGCCGGAGGCGGGGGAGCGCCTGGCCTCCTCCTCCTCGAACCTGCTCCTACGCCGGGACATGGACTACCGCAGCCTGGACGCCGGGGCCGAGGGGACCTACCTGTTCCGTCAGCGGGACGCCCTCACCCTGGGCCTGGACTGGACCCGGGACGACCAGCGCCTCATGCGCATCCTCCAGATCGACCAGACCACCGGGGAGGAGAGCCCCGCCACCCTGGACCCGGGCCGCATGGCCTTCACCAACCTGGGGGCCTACCTCCAGCTCCTCACCCACGGAGGGGAGGACCTGGACCTCACCATCAACCTGCGCCGGGACCGCCAGAACTTCTACGGCTCCACCACCTCCCACCGCCTGGGCCTGGTCTACCGCCTCGGGGACGCCCTCTACGCCAAGCTCCTGCACGGCACGGCCTTCAAGGCGCCCTCTCCGTACCAGCTCTACGGGCAGCCCCTCTACTTCATGGAATTCCAGGGCAATCCCCGGCTGGGGACCGAGCGGGCGGAAACGACGGAGCTGGAGTTCGGGTGGGAGCCGGGCACGGACCTCCTGGCCAAGCTGAACGCCTACTACAACCGCGTGCAGGGGATGATCGTCCTCATCCCCCGAGGGGTCTTCGTCCCCGAAAATTCGGGCCGCCGGAAATCCTACGGCCTCGAAGGGGAGCTGCGGGCCGCCTGGGGTCGACATCTCCTGCGCCTGGGCGGGGCCTACGAGCGCACCCGGGAGCTGAGCCCCACCCCCTTCCAGGGGGACCGGGACACCCCCAGCAGCGCCTACCCCCCCCTCAGCGCCAGCCTGCGCTGGGAGTACCGGGCGGGGGAGCGGGGCACCCTGGAGGCCGGGGCCCGCTACGCCAGCCGGCGGCGGGCCAGCCTCGCCAACCTCCAGGCGAACTACTACACCCCCTATTCCCTGCCCTCCTACACCGTCTGCCACCTGGCCTACGCCCTGCCCTTCAATGGGGTCCGCCTGCATCTGCGGGTGGACAACCTCTTCAACACCCACTGGGCCGAGCCGGGCTACCGGGGCTTCGACATCCCCTCCCCCCCGCGGGAAATCGCCCTTTCCGCCGCCTGGAACTTCTAGCCCATGCCAACCGCGACCCGCGCCCTTGCCCTGTGCCTCGCCCTTCTGGCCCTGGGCTGCGGGGGCCTCGACAAGGATCCCCAGGCCCCGGAGGCCGGGGCCCTGAAGATCGGCTTCATGTACAACCTCTCCCAGGGCCAGACCAACTACCCCGCCGAGCAGGGGGCCCAGCTGGCCGCGGCGGAGATCAACGAAGCCGGCGGCGTGAACGGCCAGCGCATCCAGGTGCTCGTGAACGGGGACCAGCCCAACAGCGCCTCCGGCCTCCTGGGCACGAGGGCCCTGCTGGACGCGGGGGTGGTGGGCATCGTCGGCGCCCCCAACAGCGCCCTGCACCTGGCCATGGTCCAGGTGACCGCCCCCGCGGGGGTCCCCCTCGTGAGCTACGACGCCACCTCCCCGGCCCTCACGACCCTCGCGGTGGGAGGGGCCAAAATCAGCGGGGACCTCAGCTGGCGCACGGCCCCCAGCGACGCCCTCCAAGGCCGGGTGCTGGCGGCCAAGATCCGGGACCGGGGCATCACCACCATGGGGGTCCTCTATCGGGACGATCCCTACGGGCGGGGCCTGCTGGCCTCCTTCGAGGCCCGCTTCCAGGACCTGGGGGGCTCCGTGACGGCCCGCTCCTCCTACCCGCCCTCCAAGGCCTCGGGCTTCACCGACGAGGTCCGGGCCCTCTTTTCTGCCGGCGTCCCCCAGGGAGTACTCCTCATCACCTTCGAAGAGGACGGGGCCGCCCTCACCTGGGAACTGGAGGCCGCCCATCCCAACCCCCGGCCGGCCTACTTCGGCTCCGACGGCGTCCAGGACGCCACCTTCCTGAAGAACGCCGCCCCCTCCATCGCCGAAGGCATGTACGGCACCACCGCCTCGGCCCCGGACACCCCCGCCTCCCGCCGCTTCGCCGCCGCCATCCAGGCCGCCACCGGGGACGCCCCCAGCCACACGGCGGCCTACGCCTACGACGCGGTCTACCTCATGGCCCTGGCCATGGCCGCCGGGGGCCACAACGGTCCCCAGGCCATCCGCGCCAACCTCCGGGAGGTCTCCGGGGGGCTCCAGGACGGGGGCGCCGTCGTGGCCCCCGGGGAGTTCCAGCGGGCCGTCTCGATCCTGAATTCCGGCGGCCGCATCAACTTCGACGGCGCCTCCAGCCGCATCGACTTCGACGCCAACGGGGATCCCACCCAGGCCTTTTACGCCTGGTGGCGCATCCGCCAGGGGGCCTTTGAAACCGTGGATACCCTCTCGGTAGAGTGAGCCTGTCACGCCGGCCCCGCGCCGGCGTCCAAGGCGAGGGAGGTCCCATGGGACTGTTTTCGAAGACCACGCGGATGATCGAGGCCTCGGAGGCCCTGCCGGGCCGGCCGGCCGCCATGCCCCTGCCGGAGCCCCACCGGATCTTCGGCTGCGGCCTGCGGGAAGAGGCCGGGGGTGGGGAGGTGGCCTACTTCGGCCTGGGCTGCTTCTGGGGGGCCGAACGCCTCTTCTGGCGCCTGCCGGGGGTGCTGAACACCGCCGTGGGCTACCAGGGCGGCTTCACGCCGAACCCCACCTACGAGGAGGTCTGCACGGGGCAGACCGGCCACGCGGAGACCGTGAAGGTGGTCTACGATCCCCTCCGGCTCCCCTTCGAGGCCCTGCTCAGGGCCTTCTGGGAGGCCCACGACCCCACCCAGGGCATGCGCCAGGGCAACGATAGCGGCACCCAGTACCGCTCCTGCCTCTACGCCACCTCCGAAGCCCAGCTGCGCCGCGCCGTGGCCAGCCGGGACGCCTACGCCGAAGGCCTGCGGGCCCGGGGCTTCGGCGAGATCACCACGGAAATCCGGACGGCCCCGCCCTTCTACTTCGCCGAGGACTACCACCAGCAGTACCTGGACCGGCATCCCAACGGCTACTGCGGTTTGAAGGGCACCGGCGTGGCCTGCGCGATCGGTTGATGGGAATGAACGGGGCCTTCGGCGCATCCCACTGGAGGAGGTGGACCATGGCCCTACGTGCAATGCAATGCCTTGGCGCGGCGGCGGGGCTTCTGCTCCTGGCCGCGCCCTCCCTGGGAGGCCCCATGTCCAACGCCGACTTCACGCCCCTGCACAAACCCAAGGCCGAATGGCGCAAGCTCCTCACGGCCGAGCAGTACCAGGTGCTCTTCGAGGAGGGCACCGAGCGCGCCGGCAGCTGTCCCCTCACCAAGGAGCACCGGGAGGGCACCTTCGTCTGCGCCGCCTGCCACCTGCCCCTCTTCATTTCGGGCACCAAGTTCGAAAGCGGCACCGGCTGGCCCAGCTTCGTGGACCCCATCCCCGGGCGCCTGGGCTTCAAGCGGGACACTTCCTTCTTCATGGTGCGCACCGAGTACCACTGCGCCCGCTGCGGCGGCCACCAGGGCCACGTCTTCGACGACGGCCCGCCCCCCTCCGGCAAGCGCTACTGCAACAACGGCGTGGCCCTCGTCTTCGTGCCCAAGGGGGGCACCCTGCCCCCCCTGAGGAACTAGGCGGACAGCCCCGCCTTCAGTGTTGGCGGTCGGCCATAAAGAGGGATTTCATGCCCTCCCAGCTCTTGATCCTCGCCCACTGCTCGTCGTGGTCCGCCTGCTTGAGCCCCGGGGCCACGGCATGGTAACGGCCCACCCGAGGTCCGAGGGCCCCCATCAACAACCAGACTTCGGTGGACTCGCCGAGCACACGGCGACACGCTTGCAGGGTCCGCATTTCCAGGACGTAGGCCGCGTGCCGCTCCGCCCGGGTCCAGCGGCCCCGATCCGCGTCCAGCAGGACGTCGGCCACCTCCCGGACGTGGGCCTCCATCGCCGGTCCCAGGGCCGCCCAGGCGTCGCAGGCCTTCGCGGCCAGGGGCTCGGCGGCCCAGGCCTGGAGGGGGTCCTCAAAGGCCTTGAGGAGATCCAGGTAGTCGATCTGGATGCCCCGGGCGAGGCCGACCCGCTCTTCGGCGCTCAACCCCTCGCCCCTGGGGGCCGAAAGGGCCTCTACCTTGGAGAGAAGGGTCCGCAGCGCGGGGTTGGCCAGGGCGGAGTAGGCCACTTCCCCCCGTTGGGGCAGGGGGCGATGCTCCGACCAAGCGAGGGTGGCCATGGCCAGGGAGTCCTTCCGAAGGGTTTCGATTCGGCCTTCGGCCTGCTGCACCCCCTCCTGGACCGCCACGGCCAAATTCTTTTCCAAGGGACGCAGCCCGTCCCAGAGAAGAAGCTCGCGAATCCGCGCCAAACGCCGCTTGGCCGCCTCCGTATCCGGCACCAGGCCCGCCTCCGGATGCCTTTGAAATTCTGCCTGGCCTTCCGTAATCAGCCGCCGCAGCTGCGCCTCCGACTGCCAGAGGGAATTCAGATCCCCCAACCCCTGCAGGAGAACGCCCTGCAGGTCCCCCGGAGCCTTCCAGGGGGAATCCGGCGGAGCCAGCAAGCGGACCCGGTAGGATTCCACCTCCACGGTCTGCCCCGTGGGAGGGACCTGGGGGACTTCGGAGCGAAGAGGCAACCCCAGCAGGGAGCAGGCGAGCAACCAGACAGGTCTCATGGAAATCTCCTATAAATAGAAAATAATTTCACTTGAATTCGGATAGCATCGCCCCGTCTCCCGATCCGCGCAAGCCCCCTGGCCAGAAATAATCTGGGCGCCGGGTACTCCAGGCGCTTCGCGGCCCCCAGCTAATCAAGTCTTCCAAGTCCGATTTCTACTCGCCCCCTTAAGGTTTGATCGGCGGCCCGTGCCGACAAAATCCGCGGCGAATGCGCGGAACTCCCGACCTGGACGACAGGCCCCGACCCTCGGGGAGAGGGGGGCCTCGATCGCTCTGGAATGCTTCATTTAAATAATTGAAACAATTATACTTAAAATTAATTTGCAATTTATGACTTCGTTCACAGCTCCGCTTGAATAAATAAGACTAAATTATCTTTTTTGTAGAAGGTCCTTCTTCGCCCATGCACGCCTCCCCGCTCGCCCTTCCCGTTCCAAGCCCGGCCTCCCCTCCGGCCTCGGCCTGCCTGCATTGCGGAACGGGCTTTCCTGGATCCGGCCCCTTCTGCTGCACCGGCTGCGAAACGGTCTTCGGCCTGCTCCAGGAAGGGGGACTCGGGGCCTACTACGACCTGAAGCGGGGTTCCTACGCTTTCCAACCTGCGTCTCCGGTGGCGGAGGCCGCGGAATCCTACGCCTACCTGGACAGCCCCGATCTAAGACCGCTCTATCTTGATCCTTCCCATGAGCTGCGGATCTTCGTGGAGGGCATCCACTGCGCCGCCTGCCTGTGGCTGCTGGAGCGGCTGCCGCGCCTGTCTTCGGCGGTGGCCGCCTGCCGCCTGGACCTGGCCCAGTCCCTGCTCACGGTGAGGGTGGCGCCGGGGGCCGAGCTGGGGGGCATCCCGGCCCTGGTGCAGCGCCTGGGCTACCGGCCCCACCCCATCCGGGCGGACCAGGGGGTGGAGGAGCTGCAGCGGCGGGAGCAGCGGGAGGCCCTGCTGCGCCTGGGCCTGGCGGGGGGCTGCGCCGGCAACATCATGCTCATGGCCGTCCCCCTCTACGGCGGCGCCGCGGGACCCCTGGCGACCCTCATGCGCGGCGTGAGCGCGGCCCTCTTCGTGCCCGTGGCCACCTACTGCGCCCTGCCCTTCTACCGCTCGGCCCTGGGGGCGCTCCGGGCCCGGCAGATCAACATCGACGTGCCCATCGCGCTGGCCCTGGCCCTGGGCGCCGTCGCCAGCTTCGCCAACCTGGCGACGGGCTCCCCTCACCTCTACTTCGATTCCCTGGCGGCCCTGGTCTTCCTCCTGCTGGCCAGCCGCTACGCCCTCCGCCAGTTCCAGGCCCGGGCGGCCCAAAGCTCCCGCCTGGTGCAGCAGTTCTTCGCCCCCGTGGCCCGCCGCCGCGCGGGGGGCACCGTGGAATCCCTCAGCCCCGAGCGCTTGCAGGCGGGAGACGAGGTGCTGGTGGGTCCCGGCGAGCGCCTGCCCGCGGACGGCCGCCTACGCGGGCCGGAAACCCACATCAACGCCGCCTGGCTCACGGGCGAGGCCCTACCGGTCCCCGTGCGGGAGGGGGAGCCCGTCTACGCCGGCACCCTCAACGCCGGGCCCGAGATCGCGGTGGAGGTCACGCAGCCCCTTTCCGGGAGCCGGCTGGGGGCCATCCTGAGCCAGCTGGAGCGGGAGCCTCGAGCCCCCCTCATCGGCCTCACGGACCGGGTGGCCCGCCACTTCCTGGTGGGCGTCGTGGCCCTGGCGGCGGGGGTCGTCCTGTGGTTCCTTCCCACGAGCCCGGTGGAGGGCTTCCAGCGGGCCCTCAGCCTTCTCATCGTCACCTGCCCCTGCGCCCTGGCCCTGGCCACGCCCTTGACCTTCGCCGCCTCCCTGGGCCGGGCCCTGCGCCGGGGCTACGTCGTCAAGCAGGGCGAGACCCTGGAGCGCCTGGCCCAGGTGCGCCGCGTGGCCTTCGACAAGACCGGCACCCTCACCCACGGCGAGCTGGAGGTGGCCGCCTGGGAGTCCGCGACGGGCGATCCCGCCCGCCAGCGGGCCGTGGTGCTGGCCCTGGAGCGGGCCTCCCTCCACCCCATCGCCCGGGCCCTGCGCCACCACCTGCGCGGCACGACACCGGCCGAGCTGGCGGACGTGGAGGAACGCACGGGCAGCGGCGTGTCTGGCATCGCGCCGGAGGGGCGCTTCGAGCTGCGGGCCCTGGCCGACGAGGACCCCACCGCCACCTGCGTGGGGCTCTGGCGCGGGGACGGGCCCCCGGCGCGCATCAGCCCGCGGGACCGGGTGCCGGCCGCAGCCCCGGGCCTTGCGGGGGGAACTGGGGCCCCTGGCCTCGGGGCCTCC
>CAYSXG010000090.1:0-9108 GCA_964434895.1 uncultured Solibacteraceae bacterium
CGCTGGCCGACGATCGTCGGGAGCGGCGTGACGGGGGGCCCCGCGGCGGTGCTCTACGCTTCAGAAAAGAAGGACGGCCTCCTCACCATGACCGGCTCCCCCCACCCCACCCCCTGGTGGCGCATGGGCAAGGAGCCGGCCGCCTTCCTGTCCCGGGAATCCCACGGCCTGCTGCGGCGCCTCTGCGCCCGCAAGGAGCCCGTGGAGATGGAACTGAACCTGGGGGGCAGGCTGGGGACCCAGCCGGTCCAGGCCTTCAACACCGTCGCCGAGATCCCCGGCGCCGAGAGGCCCGACGAGGTGGTCCTTCTGGGGGCCCACCTGGATAGCTGGGACCTGGGCACCGGAGCCATGGACAACGGCACCGGGGTGGCCGCGGCGGTGGAGGCCCTCCGGGCCGTCCAGGCCTCGGGTCTCCGGCCCCGGCGCACCCTGCGCCTGGTGCTCTTCAGCGGCGAGGAGCAGGGGCTGCTGGGCTCCAAGGCCTACGTGAAGGCCCACGCGAACGAGCTGGAGCGGATCCAGGCGGTCCTCATCCACGACCTGGGCACGGGCCGGGTCCGGGGCTGGGCCCTGCAGGAGCTGGAGGCCGCCCGCCCCGCCATGGCCCGCGCCATCGCCCCCCTCCAGGAACTGGGGGTGAGAGAGCTGCCCCTGGAGGGCTCCCGGGACTCCGACCACGCCCCCTTCCTCAAGAAGGGCGTGCCGGCCTTCTTCGCCATCCAGGAGCCCGGCGACTACTTCAGGGCCCTCCACCACAGCCAGATCGACACCTACGACCACGTCCGCCCCGAGGAACTGGTCCAGGGGGCCCAGGCCCTGGCGGTCACCGCCTGGGAGCTGGCCGCCATGGAGGAGCGCCTGCCCCGCCCGGAGGCCGAGGCCCCCAAGGGCTGAACCTTTAGGGAATCCGCGCCAGCAGCAGGCCCAGGTCCCCATCGTCCACCCCGCCGTCCCCGTCCAGATCCGCCTCCGCCTGGTACTCCGGGTCCCCCCGCCGGGACCCGTAGGCCCGGGCCAGCACCGCCAGGTCCAGCACGTCCCGAACTCCGTCCCGGTCGAGGTCCGCGCTTCCGATGACCTGGATCCGGGCGGTGGCGCTCCAGGCGGGGTCCAGGAGGCTGGTGGCCTGGAGGATCACGGGACCTCCTAGGGAGGGAGCCACGAAGACCCCCGAGGGCGTGACGCGGCCCGCCGTAACGGCCCAGGCCGCCGCGGGGTTCACGTGGCCGCTGCCCTGGGCCAGGCTCCGGAAGGCCGTGGCGCTGCCCGCCTCCACCGTGGCCGCGCCGGGCAGCACCGCGAAGGAGGTGAAGGCGAAGACCAGGGGCAGCTCCCAGACGCCCCTTCCGTAGGTGGCGGCCCGCAGGAAGGTGCCATCCGGGGCCACGTAGAGGTCCCGCACCGCCGTCCGGGGGAGACCTTCCCCGAAGGGTTCCCAGGACTGACCGCCGTCGAGGCTCTGGAAGAGCCCGAAATCCGTGCCGGCGTAAAGCCGCCCCGGAAGCCGCGGATCCGCCTGCACCAGGTGGACCGGCGTCCCGAAGGGGAGGCCCCGGGAGGCCCCGGCCTGGCCGTCCAAGGCCCGCCAGCTGAGGCCCCCGTCCCCGCTGGCCCAGAGATGGTTCGCCCCGGGGTCCAGGGCTACGGAGGCGGCGTAGAGGCCCTTGGGATCCTGGGGATCGAAGGCGATGCAGGAGAGGCTGCCGGCGCTCCCGGGCAGGGCCCCCAAGGGGCTCCAGCGGGCCCCGTCGAAGCGGTAGGCCGCATTGCGGTTGCAGACCACCGCCAGGGCGGCGGGATCCGTGGGCGAAGCCCCCACGGCCCGGATCTGCGGATCCGGCGGCAGCCCCTCCGTGGGAAGGGGACTCCAGGCGGCCCCGAAGCTGAGGCTGCGATAGACCGCATTCAGGCCCACGGCGTAGACCGTGTCGCCGGTGGGGTCCGCGGGTCCCCGGACCAGGCGGGTGTGGAAGGGGCTCGGAGCCGAAAACCCCGAAGGCTGGAAGCTCAGGCCCCCGTCCGTACTCCGGCCGATGTCGTTGTACTGGGCGGACACCAGGATCTGGTTGCCGTCTGAGGGGTGGATGAGGCAGCCGAAGCCGTCCCCCTCCCAGGCCTCCCGAAAGGCGGTGCTGTTCGCCAGCCCGCCGGGGCCGGCGCTCCGGACCCAGGACGCGTTGTCCTGGGCCCCCAGGACCACCCGGAAGCGGCTGTCCGCCGGCGCCGTCGCTACCGTGGAGCCCACATTGTTCGCCAAAAGGGTGGAGAGGCCCCCGTTCCGCCCGTCGTCCATGCGGACCACCCCCCGGGGGTTCCCCACCACGCTCAGGCCCCCGTCGTTCCCCAGGTAGAGGCAGGCGGGGCCCGCCTGGGACCAGGCGGTCGCGTGGAAGTCCGGGTGGGTCTCGGCCTGGTCCACCCGGGTCCAGACCCGCCCGCCGTCCTCGCTGCGGTAGAGGGCCAGGGTGGTGCCGACGAAGAGGCGATCGGCCGAGGCCGGATCCACGCTGATGAGCTGGTTGTACCAGCCGTTCCATTGATTGTCCTGGGGGGCGGCGAAGAGGCCCGTGGAAGGGGGCAGGGCCTGAAAGGACCAGGAGAGGCCCCCGTCCAGGGAGCGCAGGAGGCCCGGGGCGACGACCTCCTGGGCCTGGATCAGGCCGTAGGCCCGGGAGGGGTCGGCGGCGCAGGTCCCGAAGCTGATGCGGCCCCCCCGCAGGGCCGTCACGGAGGCGTCCAGGAGGGCCGGGCGCCAGGTCGCCCCCTGGTCCTCGGAGATCCAGATCTGGCCGGGGCCCGCCAGCTCCCCCACATGATTGGAACCGCCGGCCGGAAGGGCCACGGGGCCGTGCTCCGCCTCCATCTGCACCAGCTGCCGGCTGAGGAGGAGGCGGGGCCCCAGGACCCGGATCTCCCATACCCAGCCCCCGCCCGGGACGGCGTCCAGGGAAAGGGCCCGGAAGCTGAGGCCCCCATCCTCGCTCCGCCACAGCCCCTGATTGGTCCCCACGAGGATCCGGCCAGCCCCCAGGGGGAGGATGGCCAGCACCCGGGTCGCGTCCCCGAGGCCCCCTGCCGCCTCCCAGGAGCTTCCCCCGTTCCGGCTGATGAAGAAGCCCCGGCCCTCCCCCTCGAAGGCGTCCCCGAGGCCCAGGTAGATCCGGTCGGGGTCCGCCGGATCCATGGCCAGGGCCCCCACGGGCAGGTTCCCGAGGGCCGTGGGCAGGGCGTCCGTGAGGGGAGTCCAGTCCCAGGGAGCGTCGGTGGCCGGGTCCACCCGGGTGGCCTTCCACAGGCCCCCGCCGGAGGTCCCCACGTAGAGGGTCCCCGCCTCCGTCGGATGGGTGAGGATGGCGTTCAGGCGCCCGCAATAAAAGGGCCTCGCCCCGGCCTCCGAGGGGCCGAGGCTCACCCAGCGCGGGACGGCGGCGCTTCCGGCGGCGATGGCCCGGGGCCGCTCCAGGCGCCGGCCCTCCCGGACGTGGTGGTCCAGGTAGGCGGGGCCGGGCTCGCCGCCGAACCAGATCCTTTCCCAGGCGCGGCGCTCCCTGGCCGAATCCGGCTCCCCGGCCCCCAGAAGGCCCCCCGCCGCCCAGGCCAGGAGCGCCGCGCGGCCCCAGCGGAGGCCCGCGGGATTCGGAGGGGTGCGGCGGATCTTCATGTCCTCCTCTCAGGCCCGGGGCAGCAGGCCCTCCTCCCCCCCGTGGGCCAGGTCCAGGAAGGCCTTCAGGGCCTTGGAGGGCCCCATGGCGAGCACCACGTCCCCGGCCTCGAAGGTCTCCTGGCCCGTGGGGTTGAAGCGCAGCCCATCCATGCCCCGCTGGATGCCCACCACCAAGGCGCCCGTGGTGTCCCTCAGACGGGCCTCCCGGAGGGTGAGGCCCGTCAGCCTCGAACCCGGGGAGATGAGGATGCGCTCCATCCCCAGCTCCATCTGGTCCTGGGCCAGCACCACGTCGAAGAAGTTCATGAGGTCGGGATTGAGGAGGAGGGCCGCCATGCGCCGCCCGCCGATCTCGTAGGGACTCACGATGTGCGTGGCCCCCGCGGCCTTGAGCTGGCGCTCGGTGCCCAGCTTGGCATTGCGGGCCACGATGGGGATGTTGGGGTTGAGCTGGCGAGCCGTAAGCACCACCAGCACGTTGTCGGCGTCGGAAGTGAGGGCCGTGATGAGGCCCTTGGCGCGATGGATGCCCGCCTTCTCCAGCATCAGGTCGCTGAGGGCGTTGCCGTAGAGGATGAGCTCGTTGGTGATGCGGGGATTCTTCCCCTTGTTCTGGTCGTGCTCGATGACCACGAAGGGGACCCCGGCCTCCCTCAGCTCCAGGGCCGCCTGGAATCCCATCTTGCCCAGGCCGCACACGATGATGTGGTCCTGCAGGGCGGCGAGTTTCTTGTCCATGCGGCGCTCCCGGATGTAGCCCTGGAGGTCGCCCTCCACGATGAGGGCCGTGAGGTTGGAAAGGGCGTAGGTGGCCACGCCCAGGCCGGTGACCAGGTAGACGATGGTGAAGAGCTTGGTGGCGTCGTTCACCTCCCCCAGCTCCCGGTAGCCCACCGTGAACAGGGTGATGACGGCCATGTAGAAGCTGTCCAGGGTGTTGGTGCCCGCCAGCCGGTGGTAGCCCAGGGCCCCCACGAGCACCACCAGCACCAGCAGGAGGATGGTGGCGCGGAAGCGGTGGAGGGGGGGCAGGCTGCGCACGGGGCCTCAGCTCGCCAGCTTGGGGCGGATGGCGAAATGGGCCGTGGCGAAGGCCACCATCACCTCGCCGCAGAACATGCGGCATTCCAGCACCGCGGAAGTGCGGGACTTGCGCACCACGACGGCCTCCGCCTCGAGGTCCTCCAGGGCCGGCTCCAGGTAGCGCGTGTGAAGGTCCGAGGTGGCGAAGGGCATGGCCCCGTCGAAGTGGGTGGAGAGGGCGAAGGCGCAGGCGATGTCCGCCAGGCTGGCGATCCAGCCCCCGTTCAGGTTGCCCCGGGCGCCGTTGACCACCCGAGGCCCCCGGGGCAGCCGAACCCGGGCCCAGCCGGGCCGCAGCTCCAATACCTCCAGGCCCAGGCCCTCGGTCACCGGAAAGTGGGCGAAGCGCTCCCGCACCCGGTCCAGGAGATCGGGAGCCAGCCCGTGATGCCCACCCTGTTTGGCCATAAGGCCCATTCTAGTCATTACGTTTCCGGATTTCCCCGCGGGAAATCCCGGCGCCGCGCTCAGTACAGCGGCGTCCCGCTCCGATAGGCCGCCGCGAAGGCGGACCAGTCCAAGGTCACCTGCTGGGCGTAGGCCCGGGCGAAGGCCGCCACCTCATCCAGGAAGGCCCCGCGGCTGGACACCAGGCCCGTGATCTCCTTGTCCATGCTCCAAGTCACGATGGCGGCGTCGTAGCCCTTGTCCGCCAAGGCGTGGCACTTGGCGGCCACCTTGCCGGCGTTCTTCGCCACTTCCTGCCATTTGGACAGAGAGGTGCAGACCGTGTAATCGAAGTCCACGGCGTAGGGCGACAGGCGGGGTCACCAGGTCGCCCTTGGTCTGGAAGACCCGGCGCCCGTGGGCGTCCAGGGTCGTGTGCTTGGCCAGGAAGTCGGACCGCTTCTAGGAGCCCACGGAGGCGATGAGATCATCCACCACGCTGCTGGTGTTGCTGGCGTCCAAGCGGTAGTTCAGTTCCGTGTCGTTGCCCTTGAAGCCCCCGATGGTGCTCTGGTAGGCGTCGGCGAAGATGCGAGCGAGGCCATCGCGGCCCGAGGCGTTGCGGCCGGTTTCCTGGGCGGCCAACACGAGGGAGGCCGCCATGCGCCGCAGATCCCAGGTGAAGGGGCCCAGGGTGCCCTCGTCGAAATCGTTGGTGTCGAACACGTCGTGGCCCTGGGCCGTGCGCAGGACCCCCAGGTGAGGAGGTGGAAGTCCCCTTCCAGCCAGCACTGATCGGTGGCCGAGTTGCGGAAGGCCGAACCCGGGAGGGTGCCCATGTCCGTGTAAAACAGGACGGTCCTGTGATCTTCGTTGTGAATGACTCAGACGCCGAGCGTGGTCCGCAGCTTCGTGGCCATGTCCATGAAGGCCTGGGCCTGGGGACCGTCAGGATGGCTGACCACCACGGGGGTGCCGTTGTCGCCGCCCTCCCGGATGGCGAGGTCGATGGGCACCTCGCCCAGGAAGGGCAGGTGCATGGCCGCCGCCGCGGCCTTCACCCCGCCGTGGCCGAAGATCTGCGTCTCCGCGCCGCAGGAGGGGCAGAGGAAGCTGCTCATGTTCTCGACGACGCCCAGGATGGGCGACTTCACGGCCTTGAACATGCCGATGGCCTTCTTGGCGTCGAGGAAGGCCACGTCCTGGGGGGTGCTCACCACCAGGGCCCCGCCGCTGCTGGGCAGATCGACGTTCTGGATGAGGCTGATCTGGATATCCCCGGTGCCGGGGGGCAGATCGATCATCAGCACGTCCAGGTCCCCCCACAACACGTCCCCCAGGAACTGCTGGAGGGCCTTGTTGAGCATGGGTCCGCGCCAGATGATGGGCCGGTCGGGGTCCACCAGGAAGGCCATGGACATGAGCTTGAGGCCGAACTTTTCGATGGGGTGGATCTTGTTATCGTCGGTGCCTTCGGGGCCCTCGGTGATGCCGAACATCATGCCGATGGAGGGGCCGTAGATATCCGCGTCCATGAGGCCCACCCGCAGGCCCTGCTTGGCCAGGGCCACCGCGAGGTTGGAGGCCACCGTGGACTTGCCCACCCCCCCCTTGCCGCTGCCGACGATGACGCAGTGCTTGACCGTGGGAATGAGGTGCTTGAAGGTCACCTGGGGCGAGGCCTCCCAGGCGATGTCCACGGCCACCGAGGCCACGCCCTCCACCGCCTCCACCCGCTGCTGGATCTCCCGGCGGATGGTGGACTCGCGGTCCTTGTAGGCGTCCAGAAGCTGGAGCCCCACACGGACGGCGTTCTCGGAGACGTCGATGCCCTTCACGGCCTTCAGCGTCACCAGGGAGGCGCTGGTGCCCGGCACGTGGTAGGCGTTGAGGGCGTCGTACAAAGCGGCGCGGCTGATCTTCTTCTCCATGCTCGTCTCCCGGAAAACCCCGACCCTCCAGGGTGCCACGGAGCCGCGTCGGACTCCATGAGCAATCCCTACGGGATTGCGTCCCCGCCCCGGTCACCTACCTTGAAGGTGGGAGTTTCCCCCAGCCGGGCGGGCTGCGGGTGCTGGAGATTCCCGAGGGCTTCGGGAGGGCGCGGTGGGCGGGTACGCGGTCCGTTCGAGGTCCGCAGCCTCGGGGCTTTTGGAGCTCCAACTTTTTATTGAATCTATTGCGAATCACAAACTTAGGCTGACCCAATGGAAACGGCTCGGGCAGAAAATCAGGATTCCCTTCGCATGGGGGATATCACCCAGGCCGCCGGGGTGAGCGACCAGGCCGTCCGTCACTACGAACGCCTGGGGCTGGTGCGCTCCACCGGAAGGACCTCCGGAGGCTTCCGCCTCTTCGAGGCCGGCACCATCCCTCGCATCCGTCTCATCAAGGACCTCCAGGGCTTCGGTTTCTCGCTGGAAGAGATCCGCGTCCTCATCGGCCCCGCGCACAAGGGCGACGCCGCCTGCGGAGCGGCGAGGGCCTTCCTGGCCCGCAAGGCCGGGGAGCTGGAGCGGCAGATCCAGCGCACGCGCCTGATTCTCAGCCTGCTGCACTCCCTCGAGGAGAACTGCGAGGCCTGCGGGGGACCCTGCAGCCTCGAAGCGGCCCTCACGGAGCGCCTGGCGGCCATCAAGGCGGCCCTGCCCCAAAACTAAACCCTTTGGCCAGGCACAGGCCGAGGAGGGGAACGCCCCCTCCAGGACCGCCGTGCCCCCCTCCCCCGCGACACCGGATTCCGACCCCCCTTCCCACGCCGTCAATCCGGCGGTGGGGGCCATCGCCCAGGACCTGCATCATTTCCTCCACCCCATCCTCGCCCTCGCGGACGCCCTCCTCGAAGATCGGGAGCCGGGGCCGGACCGGCGCCGCGCCCTGGAGCTCCTGCGGGCCTCGGTGGCCCGGAGCCTCGCCCTGGTCGATCAGCTGCTCCGCCTGAGCCAGGCTGAAGCGGCCAAGCCCGAGTCCCAGGACCTGAACCTCCTCCTTCGGGAGCTGGAGCCCATCCTTTCCCACGCCCTTCCCGGCTCCATCTCCCTCGCCTTGGAGCTGGACCCGGGGCTCCCTCCCCTGCTCGTGGACGGACTGCAGATCCAGCGGATCATCTTCAACCTGGTGAAGAACGTTCGGAACGCCACGGCCCAGGCGGGGCGCATCACCCTGCGCACCGCCCAAATGAGGCTCGAACCCGACGAGGCCCGGACCTGGGGGATCGCTCCGGGGCCCTTCGCCTGCTTGGAGATCCAGGACGAGGGGACCGGCGAGGGCAGCGGGCCCGGGGCCGGCCCCGGCCTGTCCATGGTGGAGTCCGCAGTCCGCGCCCAGCAGGGGGTCGTTCGCTGGCTGCGGGAGCCGGGGCGGAGCTCGCGCTTCCAGGTGCTGCTCCCCCTCGGGGAGGATTTCGGCTAGGCCCGGAAGCCCTTTGATGGCACACTGGATCCCTTCGTTCAAAGGACGAAGATCTTTTTATGCCCCGGGGCGTTTCCCGAGGGCCCATCCCAGAACGCCCTCCGAAGGAGGGACCAACGAGAGGGCCGCCCTGCGGCCAGGTAGGAGGAACCATGACCGACGTGATCGTCGTTTCCAAGCGTGAAGTCTTCGGCAAGGCCGCCAATCGCGAGATGCGTAAGAACGGCCAGATGCCCGCCGTCGTGTACGGCCTGAACGAGCCCCCCGTGGCCATTTCCATCTCTCCCAAGGTCGTCGCCCGCATCCTCTCCTCCGAGAGCGGCATGAACTCGGTGGTCTTCATGCAGCGCGAGGGCACGGACATCCAGCGCCACGTCATCATCAAGGACGTCCAGCGCAACCCCGTGACCGGCCGCCTGGTGCACGTGGACTTCATGCGCGTGGACCCCAACCACAAGGTGCGCGTGAAGGTGCCCGTGAAGATCCTCGGCATCCCCTACGGCGTGAAGACCCAGGGCGGCCTGCTGGACTTCGTCCACCGCGTCCTCGAAATCGAGTGC
>CAYSXG010000091.1:0-9026 GCA_964434895.1 uncultured Solibacteraceae bacterium
GGCAGGAGCGCCTCCAGGGCCCGGGGGCCAGCTGGACCCAGGCGGGTCTGGGCGTGGAAGGGGACGTGCGCTGGCAGCAGTCCCTGGAAGGGCAGAGCCTCGTGGTTCGGGCCCCCCGGGTGCTGCTTCGGGAGGCCGCCGGGGAGGATCTGCCCCTGGACCTGCCCGTGGGGGTGGGCTGGGCCGAGGGCCAGGCCCTCCTGACCTGGGGACGGCGCTCCCTGGGCAGCCCCCGCATGGTCTTCCGTCGGGTGGACCGCACCTGGCGCCTCCAGGCCCCGGTGCTGGGGCGGGCCGAGGACGGGACCTTCTCCGCCGGGGAGGGGACGGGCAGCCCCCTCCGCTGGGCCTTCGAGGGGCCCGTCCAGGCCCAGCTCTTCGACGGAGGCCGGCTCCGGGGCTCCCGCCTCCTGTGGGAGGGGGAGCTGTGGACCCTCACGGGCCAGCCCGCCACCTGGACTCGCCTCCGGGAACGCCTCTCGGGCCCGAAGGTCCAGCGCCAGGGGGACCGGATCAGCTTTCCCGCGGGGATCAACGGCAGCTTGGCGACGATGGAGGGGGACCTGAGCCTCCAGGCGGCCCGGGCCGAGGGGGACCCCCAGCGCCTGGTCCTGGAGGGTGGCGTGGTGTGCACCGGCCAGGGCTGGAGGCTGGAATCCGAGCGGGTGGAGCTGCGGATGGGGGCCGGGCGAGTGGTCCAGCGCATCCTCGCCCAGGGGCGGGTGCTGCTGCGGGGGCGGCTGGGGGAGGGCCGGGGCGAGGGGCTGGAGCTGGACCCCATTTCCCGGGCCGTGACCTGGCAGGGTCGCGTGCGGGGCAGCGGGGAAGGGGAGCGGTGAGTTAGGCTGGTAGCCGATGAGCGCCCCCATCCGCCTCGCGGCCCAGAACCTGAAGAAGACCTACGGAGACCGGACCGGGGGTGGGGAGGTTTCCCGGGCCGTGGGGCCGGGGGGGGGGGGGGGCCTGCTGGGGCCCAACGGGGCCGGGAAGACCACGACCTTCTACATGGTGGTGGGCGTGGAGGCTCCGGACCGGGGTTCCATCCGCTGGGACGGGCGGGACTTCACCCGGGAGCCCATGCACCGCCGGGCCCGGGCGGGCATCGGCTACCTGCCCCAGGAGTCCAGCGTCTTCCGGGGGCTGACGGTGTGGGAGAACCTCATGGCCCTGGGGGAGCTCCAGCCCATCCCCAAGGCCCGCCAGGTGGAGCGCTGCGAGCGGCTCCTGGAGGAGTTCCATCTCCAGAAGGTGCGCCACACCCTGGGCCAAAGCCTCTCAGGGGGCGAGCGGCGCCGGGCGGAGCTGGCCCGGGCCCTGGTGACGGACCCCAAGATCATGCTCCTGGACGAACCCTTCGCCGGCGTGGACCCCAAGAGCGTGGGCGAAATCCAGGGCCTCATCGCGGATCTGAGGGCCCGGGGCATCGGCGTGCTTATCACAGATCACAATGTCCGGGAAACCTTGCAGATCGCCGATCGCGCCTATATCTTGGCCGATGGAATGATCATGAAGCACGGCCTGCCCAGCGAGATCGCCGACGACCCCGATATCCGGAAGGTCTACCTCGGCGAGCGATTTAGGCTCGATTGATGGCCCAGGGTCCCTTCCTTTCCCAGCGTCTCTCCCAGAGTCAAACCCTGGCCCTGACCCCGGCCATGCAGCTCAAGCTCAAGCTTTGGCAGATGAACCTCCAGGAGCTGAGCCAGACCGTGGAGCACGAGCTGGAGGAGAACCCCCTGCTGGAGCTGGCGGAGGACGGGGAGGAGATGCCCAGCCTGGAGGCCCTTGAGGAGGGCCACGATTCGGAGGTGAGCCAGGACGCGGCCGCCGCCGAAGGGGTGGAGCTGCCCGAGGGCGTGGACACGATAGACCTGGGGCCCCTCCTGGACGCCGCCGAGGAGATGAACCCCGAGGGCAACCTGGAGCACTTCACCGAGGAGGGCGTGGCCCAGGTCCAGGAAACGGAATTCGGCGCCGAGAACAGCTGGGATTCGGACCTGCCGCGCACCTCCAGCCTGCCGGACGACGAGCGCATGAGCTGGGAGGACCGCCTCAGCGCCTCGGAGACCCTGCAGGAGCACCTCATCGGCCAGCTCTACCAGACCCTGGAGCAGGACGACCCCCGGGCGGCCCTGGTGGAGCGGATCATCGACAACCACCTGGACCTCAAGGGCTTTCTCCGCCTCAATCCCGACGAGAACCGGGAGACCTCCTTGGAGCCCCTGGCGGCGGAATTGGGCGTCCCCCTTCCGGAGCTGGGGGATGCCTTGGAGATCCTTCAGGAATTCGATCCCAGCGGCATCGGCTGCTTCACGATCCAGGAGAGCCTCCTGCTGCAGCTGCGCCACGCCGGGGCCGAGCCCGACGATCTCCCGGTGCGCATCGTGCGGGACCATTCGGACCTCCTGGGCCAGCGGGACTCCGGGAAGCTGAGGAAGTGCCTGGCCTGCACGGAGGAGGAGCTGGACGAGGCCCTGTCCATCCTTCGACACCTGCACCCGGCCCCGGGCCGGGCCTTCGACGACGAGAACGACCGCGTGGTGAAGCCGGACGTGGTGGTGCTGAAGGGCGACGAGGGGGGCTGGAAGGTCTACCTGAACGACGACGGCCTGCCGCGCCTGAAAGTGAACCAGGAGTACCGCGCCTTCATCGCCGCCGCGGACGCCAAGGGGGACAAGGACTTCATCCGCGAACGCTACCGCAGCGCCCGGGACTTCATCCGGGGCGTGGAGGACCGCAACCGCACCGTCCTGCGGGTCTCCATCGCCATCGTGGAGCTCCAGATGGACTTCATGGAGCGGGGCGTCGAGGGGCTGCGGCCCATGGTGCTGCGGGACGTGGCCGAGGCCACGGGCTTCCACGAATCCACCATCTCCCGGGTGGTGAAGGCCAAGACCATCCACACCCCCCAGGGCCTCTTCGACCTGAACTACTTCTTCAGCGCCTCCCTGGGTTCCGACCGGGGGGACAACGTCAGCGCCACCGTGGTCAAGCACAAGATCAAGGCCCTGGTGCAGGGGGAGGACCCGGCCAAGCCCCTCTCCGACGAGACCCTGGCCAAGCTCCTGGCCCGGGACGGCATTCAGGTGGCCCGTCGGACCGTGAACAAATACCGCGAAGAGCTGAAGATCCCTCCAGCCTCGCGGCGGAGGCGCCGATAAGGTCTCCACGACCCCGAGCCACGCCCCATGAAACTTTCGAAGTGATGATCTCATTCGTATTTACCCGGGGCCGCCCGGCCCCCTTTTCAAGGAGCCCGCGATGAAGGTCCACTTCACCGGCCGCCATATCGACGTTTCCGAGGCCCTCAAGGCCAACGCCCACGAGCGCCTCGACAAGATGAGTTCCTACCTGGACGACGTGATCGACGTCCACGCCATCCTCGCGGTGGAGAAGCACCGGCACCTGGCCGAACTTACCATCAAGACGCGCAACAATACCTTCGTGGCCTCCGCGGAGACCGAGGACATGTACAAGAGCCTCGCCGAGGCCTTCGACAAGCTGGAAACCCAGGCCCACCGGGCCCACGGCAAGAAGATGGCCCGCATCCAGAACGGCGGCAAGGAGCCGGTCCTGGTGGAGGCCGAAGCCGAAGGCTGAGCCCTCGCGTTTCGACGGAAGGGCCGCCCCGGGGCGGCCCTTCCTGCGTTAGGGGATCCTCGAGAGCGCCACCGGGACGCGGCGGCGGCCGAAGGCGCCGCGGAAGGCCTCGAAGCGGCCCGGGACCTGGGCCCCGCAGTCCGGACAGGCGCCCCGGGGCCCCAGCCGGTAGTCCAGGATCTCGTACCAGTCCCGCACGATGAGGGGGGCCCGGCAGCGGGGGCAGCAAGTGGTGCCCCCTTCGGCGTCGTGCACGTTGCCGACGTAGACGTAGCGCAGACCCGCCTCGAGGGCCAGGGCCCTCGCCCGGCGCAGGGTGGAGGCGGGGGTGGGCGGCAGGTCCCGGAGCTTGTAGTCCGGATGGAAGGCGGTGAAGTGCAGGGGGACCTCGGGCCCCAGCTCCCGGGCCACCCATTCACAGAGGGCGGCGATCTCCCCGTCCTCGTCGTTGCGGCCGGGGATGAGCAGGGTGGTGATCTCCAGCCAGGTGCGGGTCTCGTGCCGGATGTAGCGCAGGGTGTCCAGCACCGGCTGGAGATGGGCCGCGCTCATCTTGACGTAGAAGTCCTCCGTGAAGGCCTTCAGGTCCACGTTGGCCGCGTCTATCTTTTCGTAGAAGTCCCGCCGGGCCTCGGGCCGGATGTAGCCGGCGGTGACGGCCACGGCCTGGAGCCCCCGGGCGTGGCAGGCGTCGGCCACGTCCATGGCGTATTCCGCGAAGATCACGGGGTCGTTGTAGGTGAAGGCCACGCTGCGGCAGCCCGCGGCCTCCGCGGCCCGGGCCACGTCCTCGGGGGAGGCCCGGTCCAGGAGCCGGTCCATGTCCCGGGACTTGCTGATATCCCAGTTCTGGCAGAACTTGCACATGAGGTTGCAGCCCGCGGTGCCGAAGGAGAGCACCTTGGAGCCCGGGTAGAAGTGGTTCAGGGGCTTTTTTTCGACGGGGTCGATGCAGAAGCCCGAGGAGCGGCCGTAGGTGGTCAGCACCATGGAGCCCCCCAGGTTCTGGCGCACGAAGCAGGCCCCCCGCTGGCCGTCCCCCAGGCGGCAGTCCCGGGGGCAGAGGTCGCACTGGAGGCGCCCCTCCCCCAGCGGATGCCACCACCGGGCCGGATAGGGGGCCTCGGAGCTCATGGCTGTCCCTCCCGCCAGGCGCTCACGGTGTAGCGGGCCGCCCGCAGCTCCGGGGACCAGTAGTCCCTGGGCAGACCCACCTTGAGCTTGAGGTGGGCCAGGAAGGCCTCGGGATCCGGCAGCCGCTCCCAGACCTGGGGCAGGAAGGTGGCCCTGCGGTCCCCGCATTCCAGTACGAGGCCGTCCACCCCGGGGCGGAGCAGGCCGAGGAGGCGGGCCGGGTCCCGAGCGTCCAGCTCCTCCAAGGGGGAGAGCAGGGAGACCTCCACCTCCGAGCGCCGGTACTCGGCGCGGGAGAGGGGGGCGAAGCGGGGATCCCGGAAGGCTGCCCCCCGAGCGTTGGACTCCACGTCCGCCCGGAGGGCCCCCCGGGGCCGAAGGGTCCCCACGCAGCCCCGCAGCTCCCCCTCCAGGCGCAGGGACACGAAGGTGGCCCCCGGCTCCCGCTGCCAGGGGGCCGGCTCCAGGAAGGCCGAAGGCTCCCCGAGCACCCCCGCGATGGCCCCGCGGGCCAGGAGCAGGAGGGCGCCGCCCCGCTCAGGGAAGATCAGCCGTCCCATCGGAATCCTCCGTGAAGGCGAAGGCCCCGTAGCCCACCACCCGCCCCCGGTCGCCCCCGGCGTCGCCGGAATTGCGCAGGTCCAGGAGGCGGGGGGAAAGGCGCCGGCGCCGGGCCAGGGCGAGCAGGGCGTTCACCGGCGTGGCCCCGCAGGCCCGGTCGTGGCCCGTCAGGGGCTCCAGGGCCCCGATGCTCGCGCAGGTCCGCCGATCCACCTCCTGGGCGGAGGCGTAGGGCAGGTAGTGGGAGAGGTCGGAACTGACGACGACGAGGGTCTCCGGCCCGCCCCAGAGGGCCTCGAGGACCTCCTCCACGTCCTCCGGGGGGACCTGGCCCACGGCCAAGGGCACCCACTGAAAGTCCCCCAGGGCCCGCTGCAGGAAGGGCAGCTGCACCTCGAGGGCGTGCTCGCGCGCGTGGGCCACGGGGCTGGTGAGGACCTGGGGAAGGCTCCGGATGCGCTCCACGGCCTCCTCGTCCACCGGGACCCGCCCCAGGGGCGTCTCGAAGGCCCGGGCCCCGGGCAGGGCCACCCCGGCCACGGGGAGGTAGTGGGTGGGCCCGAGGGCCACCACCCGCCGGATGGGGCCCCGGCGGCGGGCCAGGGGGGCGTAGGCCCGGGCGGCCACGGAGCCGGAATAGTCGTAGCCGGCGTGGGGGACGATGAGGGCCTTGGGGAGGCGGGACCAGGCCCCCGGTGCCTGCGCGAAGAGGGCCTCGATGCGGTCGCTCAGGGCCCCGGCCTCCCCGGGGTAGAAGGTGCCGGAGACGGCGGCCGCGCGGACGGCCAGGGTGCCGCTCATGCCCCCAAAATAGCCCTCCCCCGGCCGGCCGCCAGGCGGGGCGTAGAGGGCCAAAATCCGCTACCCTGGAGGGTCTGGAGCCCCCATGCCCGATCCCACCCACCTCTACGCCCCCAAGGACACCACCGAGCCCACGCAGGTCTGCGAGAAGTGCCGCCAGAAGTACGTCCTGGCCCACTTCCAGCATGGCGTCGAGGGCCAGGAATGCGTGTGCCGCCGCTGCCTCAAGGCCCTGGGCTACCCGGTCTGACCCTCTCGAGGCGCCCCTTGCCCGTTCCCCAGCCCAAGCACCCCGGCTACACCCTCGAAGACTGGAAGGGGTGGGAGGGACGCTGGGAGCTCCTGGACGGCGTGGCCTACGACATGACCCCGGCGCCGAATCTGGAGCATCAACGGATCGCCACCGCCCTGGTGGTCGAAGTCGCCCATGCCCTGCGGGAGGGGAAGCGAGGGTCCGGCGGCGGGGACTGCGAGGTGCTGGCGGCCCCCCTGGACGTCTTCCTGCCCTCGGGGGTGGTACAGCCGGACCTGGTGGTGGTTTGCGATCCCGCCAAGAAGGTCCCCCGGGGCGTCGAGGGGGCCCCGGACCTGGTGGTGGAGATCCTCAGCCCCGCCACCGCGAGCAAGGACCTCACTCGCAAGCGCTGGGCCTACGAGGCCGCAGGCGTGCCCGAATACCTCATCGTGGACCCCGAGGAGCGGGTGGGCCTGCTCCTGCGCCTGGATGCCGCCGGCCGCTACCAGGAGGCTGCCCGCATCGAGTGGGGTGGCCGCGTGGCCCTCCTGGACGGCGCCCTCACCATCCCCCTCTCCATTCCGCTGGGAGACGCTTCGTGACCCTCGCTTCGCCCTCCCCGGAGGCCTCCGCCCTCACCGAATCCATCCTCGCCAAGGTCCTGGCCGGGGGTCGGGTGGACGAGGCCGAGGCCCTGCACCTGCTGGAAAGGGCGGAGCTGCACGACCTGGCCCAGGCGGCCACCGCCGTGCGCAATCGCCACAACGACCCCGGCAAGGTCAGCTACGTCATCGACCGCAACGTCAACTACACGAACGTCTGCAACGTCTACTGCACCTTTTGCGCCTTCTACCACAAGCCCGGCGACAAGCGCGGCTACGTGCTCACCAAGGAGCAGCTGCGGCAGAAGGCCGAGGAAACCAAGGCCTTGGGCGGCACGGGATTTTTGCTGCAGGGTGGCGTGAACCCGGACCTGCCCTGGGACTACTACCTGGACCTGGTCTCCTACCTCTCCAAGGACCTGGGCATCTGGGTGCACGGCTTCTCCCCGGTGGAGATCCAGATGATGGCCAAGCTCAGCGCCCAGAGCCTGCGCAAGACCATCGAGGACCTGCGGGACGCGGGGCTGGGCTCCATCCCCGGCGGCGGCGCCGAAGTGCTGGTGGAGCGCATCCGCAAGAAGATCGCCCCCCTCAAGGGGGGCCCGGACAAGTGGCTGGAGGTCATGGAAGCCGCCCACGAGGCTGGCCTGGCCACCACGGGCACCATGATGTTCGGCATCACGGAGACCCTGGCGGAGCGGGTGGAACACTTCCGCGTCCTGCGGGAGCAGAACGACCGCGCCCTCGCCCGGGCCAACGGCGGCGGCCACCGCGCCTTCGCCGCCTGGCCCTTCCAGAGCGGCCACACGGTGTGGGAGGGCAAGCTCCCGAAGCCCACGGACGTGGAATACCTGCGCACCATCGCCGTGGCCCGCATCTACCTGGACAACTTCCAGCACGTCATGTCCAGCTGGGTCACCATGGGCAAGAAGACCGGCCAGGTGGCCCTCCACTACGGCTGCGACGACATGTCCAGCCTCATGATCGAAGAGAACGTCGTCAGCGCCGCCGGCACCTGCCACCACGTGAACAAGGACGAAATGACCCGCCTCATCCGCGACGCGGGCTTCGAACCCTGGCAGCGTGACAACGTGTTCAGGGCCGTGGAGGCGGTGGCTGCGGAGTGAGGCAGGGCCTCCATCCGGAAGGATTTAGTTATGCCTAACTCGGAGGAGACTCGCTTGGGCCCAAGGTTCTTTGGTCCATCCTTGATTTGGCCCCTCACAAAGTAGGCCCCGCCAGCATTGCCTTTCGCCCTATCAGTCTCTCGCTTCCTCGGCTCCTAAAAAACCAGGCCAGGGATGATGTGGCTCCTCCCTGAGGTTTCCACCCCCTCCCCCCGCTACCGTAGAGCTCCTTCTCAGGGCTTTGATGCACCCCAACGAAACCCTCGGCCCCTACGGGCTGCTGGAGCCCCTCGGCGAAGGGGGTCGGGCGGGTGTGGCGGCTGGATCTGCGGTTGGAGCGGTAAGTGGCCTTCACGGGGCTGAAGGGCAGTGACGCGGAGCACCCGCGGCTGGTCATCCAGGAGGCACGCCCTGCCTGCTAGCCCTCACTTCATGTGGAATCCGGAACCCTTTGATACGATTTGTCATCCGTGTTTCACGATAAAGGATCAGCACGATGAATAATCTCCCAAACTGCCCCAAATGCAGCTCCGAATACACCTATGAAAGCGAAGGAATGTTCGTGTGCCCCGAATGTGGAGCCGAATGGAGCTTGAAGCCAGAGTCCGATCAACCTGAACAGGAATCGGTCGTTCGGGATGCCAACGGGAACATCCTTCAAAACGGAGATTCGGTCACGCTCATCAGGGATCTGAAGGTCAAGGGGAGCCCTTCCCCCCTCAAGATGGGCACCAAGGTCAAGAACATCCGTTTGGTCGAAGGGGATCACAACATCGACTGCAAGATCGAAGGATTCGGTGCCATGAGCCTGAAATCCGAATTCGTGAAAAAGGTCTAGTAGACGCGCAGGAAGACGTCCTGGGCCAGCTCCCGGGGGTCCTCCGCCTGTCCGAGTAGTGGCAGTCCAGACGGAATCCTGTCCTGGAAGTGGGGGACGAAGTGCCGCTGGGCACGTCCCACGCCGTT